>DAHZQE010000134.1:0-2358 GCA_027409005.1 Ferrimicrobium sp.
GCACGAGTTGCAAGAGGCTTCGGCGCTTGTCAACCGTGTGCGGAATAACTCTAAAACCCAGTGTGCAGTTTTGCATAGGGTTTGAGAGGCAGTTGGCGAATAACCCTGGTGTGTATGGACGATCCGCTTTCACCTTGATAGCGAGGTATGGGATATCCATCTGACCCGACTGACCACAGCATCTTGCGTCATCGGCAGAGTCGGGCCACTACAGCTTGGGTCCCGCCGGCGCTGGGTCGGCTCAGATGGATATCCCTTTGGTTTCATTAGTACAACGTGGTTTTATGCGCTTGTGCCTACGGCACTGCAAGCGGTCGTTCAAAGTCCCTGTATAACATGGGTAGGTGGAGTAACTGCTTGTTGGCCAGGTAGCTGGCATGGCAGCGCGACTGTGAATTCAACTTTAACTTACTAGTGTTCGGGTGGGCTTACCATGACCAACTATCGTTCATCGAGTACTCATCGAGGCGTATCAACTCGGGCTCGAGAAATCTTGGAGTTGGCAGTAGTGTTGTCAGAGGAGCAGGGGTATCCAAAAACTACCTCGCTGCATGTTCTGCAGGCGATGTTGCGCATCGCAAGAGCACCAGTTCGTGATTGCCTACGCCGTAATGGAGTGACCAGCGAGGCGCTTGATCTCTATCTCGCCCACCGTCGAAACCGCCTCGAAGCGATCCTGGCAAATGACCATGACTTGTATCCACAATGGGATTCTCTGGTGACCTACTCCTTTGGGGCCAATGCGTCTGATCGCTATTCGATGGCGACGATCATCGATGATGTCGATCTGCTCTACGGGTTTGCCCTAGTGTCACGGTGGGCGGGACTCTCTGAGTTCATCCGGGAGGCTCACGGACGACCACATAGGTTTACCACTCGAGTGATCCGTGATTGCAAGAGGATCAGTAAGGATGATTGCATCGAGGCTGAGGTAGATCCAAGTTCCAGAATCAACGTCCTCTTGTCGGATTCCCGTGATCGTTCCGCTCTTCTAGCTCTTCGTAACACTCCCAGCCCATATCTGTTCATACCACCGATATGGGCGACATGTCTCGTACTGCTGCACTATCGAAAGCACATGAAATGGTCGTGGGCCACCTTGCTTGGGTTGCTCATTGCAGTAGTCGTTGGAAACTATGGCCCTCCTGCTGTCTTCTTAATGCGTATGAAGATTCACAAATCGGACCCAGCTTCACCCCCCAAGTCAAGCTGATGGGATGGTCGTGATCCTGCGGAGGCTGAACAATAGTGCAGTCCAAACAACGACCCCGGTGATTCGTTGGGCCGTCCACATGCAATCGAGGACGCTCGTCCCTACCCTTACAGACGGGGTTTGCGTTCCCGTTTGGTCAACTCAACCGCTAACAGGGGTCGCCACAACTGCGGTTCCGTAGGCACAGATCTCAGTCCAGTCACCGCCCATTTCGGAGGTGTCGAAGCGGAAGGCAATCACCGCATTCGCCCCCAGCTCCTCAGCCCTCGCTTCCATACGTTCGATGACCTGCTGGCGAGATTCCTCCAGATTTTTGGTCATCCCTTTTAGCTCGCCACCAAACATCGATTTTAAACCCGCCCCAGCCTGAGAAAACGCATTCCTCGACCGGACCGTTAGACCGAAAACTGGCCCTAGGACACTGTCGATGCGATATCCGGCTAGCTCATGCGAGGTTGAGACTATCACGACAACTCCTTATCACGAAGGTATAGCGAACTATAGCACCTGAGAACAGAGCATGTATCCAGAATCTAACAACCTATGCCAGCCTGCTATGCACCTGTCTTCTGGCGAATCGCCTCAATCAACCTGGGAAGCAGCTTCTGGGCATCTGCAACGACACCTAGATCAGCTATCTGCAAAATAGGCGCGTCCTTATCCTTGTTAATTGCGATAATGTTTTTTGCACCCTTCATGCCAACCATATGCTGGGTAGCCCCGGAGATACCAACGGCCAGATAGAGATTGGGCTTGACCGTCTTTCCAGTCTGCCCGACCTGATATGCATAGGGCACCCAGCCAGCATCGACAATCGCTCGCGAGGCACCTGTCGCGCCGTGCAACAGGTTCGCGAGCTCCTCAATGTAGTGGTAGTTATCAGCATTGCCCAGCCCTCGACCACCGGAGACCACGACCTCGGCCTCGTCAAGCTTTGGACCCTGACGCTCTTCGACATGACTAGACACGATAACTGCACGATTTGCCTGAGCGTCCGCGCTTATATTCTGCTCCGTCACCGAAGGTTGGGTCGCCGAAGCGGCCGCCTCGGCAGCAACACTCTTGGGACGGATAGCAATTAGCTGAATAGGTGCCGAAATCTTTGACGACACGACCTTCTCGCCACCAAATACCAGATTCTCGAC
>DAHZQE010000156.1:0-2732 GCA_027409005.1 Ferrimicrobium sp.
GGAAGAGTTGGCATCAGCATCGATTTGCAGCGACGAACCGATGAATAGGTCAACCCCATATTGCCCGGCGAGTTGAGCCAGGACCCGATTGGATCGCAAGGAGCCGTCGCGTCCGGTGAAGAAGATGTCTGGGCGATTCGCTACGTAGTTCTCCATCCCTGGCTCACCCCCAAAACACGCAACCGACTCAACCCACCCGCTCTCTATAGCCGGGATGAGGGTGGGGTGAGGGTTAAGTACCCAGTTTCGAGCGATAGTGCCGCGCAGTCCGAGTTCTTCGCCATAGGTGGGTAGCAACAGCTCGATAGCGGCGGTATTGAATCCGATACCGTGGTTGAGGGAGGTCACTTGGTGGCGCTCGTAGATCCCGCGTATGACCATCATCGCTTGAAGGATGTGGATGGGGCCGATGTGGCGAGGATCTCGTGTGAAGAGAGGCTCGACTCGATAGGGGTCAGGGCTGACGACTACCACATCGACCCAGTCAGCTGGGATGTCGACTCTAGGAACCCTCGCCACCCGTTCATTCACCTGTACCACCACAAGCCCACCACTGAAGGCGGTTGCCTCGGCGATGGTCGGTGTATCCTCCGTGTTGGGCCCGGTGAATAGGTTCCCTGCTTCATCGGCCTGCTCGGCGCAAAGAAGTGCCACCTTCGGTATAAGGTCGACGAACATGCGAGCATACAACTCCACATAGGTGTGCACTGCGCCGACTCGCACCACACCATCCTCTATCAATTGTGAAATTCGTAGGCTTTGCGGACCTGAGTAGGCGAAGTCAAGTAACGACGCCAGTTTGCGTTCAAAGAGGTCGAGATGAGTGGGAAGGCTGACAGAGGAGATCAGCATGTGCAAGTCATGGATTTTCTTCGGGTCGAGTCCAGCAAGTGTTGTTGCGAGGAAGTCAGCCTGCTTTTGGTTGTCGCCCTCGAGTGCCACCCTGTCACCCGGCTGGAGTAGGAGTTCGAGCACCTCGGACATTGTGCTGGAGTCGACGTAGACGCCACGCATGAATCCAGCGATTCTCTCGAGACGAGCTTGTTTGGATGCACGACGGTTTGACCAGGTAGTAGCAGAACCCGAGACTCTCGCATCTTTGTTATCACTAGAACCTGGCATAAAGCTACTATAGCGTTGATCAATATTGGCGTGTACTACATTGATTACATGATAACCAATACCGAATTGCATAGATCTTCGGACGAAGGACGGGCGTGACGGCACCAAAGAGCGAGTTGGTTCGGCTAAGGCATATCCTCTGCCCGCAGCTAAGCGAGTTCGTCGAGATAGCGCGGGTGGAGAATCTCACTTCGGCCGCCCGTTCCCTGGGCGTTCAACAGCCCACTCTCAGCAGGTCACTTGCCCGGCTACAGCGCCAACTTGGGGTGCCTCTGTTCGTGCGACAGGGAAGATCGATTCGTTTGACTAAGCAGGGTCGTTCTCTTCTGGCGTGTGGAGAGAGAACCTTAGCCACTTTAGAGACCGGAATTATGGAGTTGATAGCGGACGACGATCCTGTCATCGGGCTTGTCCGGTTCAATTTCTTGCGCAGCTTTCGTGCCCGGGCCGTGCCCGATATCCTCAAGGGGTTTCGACGCGATCACCCTGGAGTTCGCTTCTCGCTAGGACAGGGGAGCACGGACTCCATCGTTGCAGCTATTACCGAGGATCGAGTGGATATCGGCATAGTCGCGCCTCCTTCAGTTGATCACCGAGTGACGTCGGTGCAGCTGTGGAGCGAGCCTATGGAGCTGGTAGTTCCCTCTAGTCATCGTCTTGCCGACGCTACAGAGGTTGACCTGACAGATGTCGCTGATGACGAGTTCATCGTTTTGCAACAAGGGTATGGTACGCGTACACTCGCCGATCTCCTGTGCACGCGGGCCGGGTTCAGTCCACGAGTCGCCTTCGAGACCGAAGACGTTACGCTTGCACGAGGTCTCGTGGAGGCTGGGTTTGGAGTGGCGCTTCTCCCGTCCATAGAGGAGGAGACGCACAAGGGTGTCGTCGCCCTTCGACTTGTGGATCCCAAGGCATCACGGAAGGTATCTTTAACCTGGACCTCTGAGCGCCCCCTCGGCGAAGCGGTAGTAACCTTTCGCAACTTCGTCATTCAGCTCTTCTCGGGAGCATCAGATCCAAACACATGAGGAGGTGTACCTGGCTATCGTTAACGGTGTCGACTAGGAGAGATTTACCAAGATGTATGGTCAAGCAGAGTGATCTGCCCTGTTTGCTGAGGAACTCCAAAGCGCTCCGCTACGAGTGGCATAGGTAAGCGCGGTTCGGTGTCCCATTTGGTGAGCAAGTCCAGCCGATGGGCCAACTGGAACTCAAGGGACCCTCGGGCGTGTTTATGCACGCTATGATCTATGGGTCAGGTATCGGCCGCATCGGAACACCCTCCGACATCTCTAACGCTGTCTCTTTCCTTCTAAGCGGCGAGGCATCATTCATCACCGGAACGGATCTTCTAATCGATTGTGGAGTGGTCGGGTCGATTACGACGAATCCTCCGCAGCGTCTGCTCAACTAGAGAGGTAGCGCGCACGGTTCCGAACTCCTTTTTGATGGGTTTCCAACACAAAATTTAGAACTCAGAAACCGTGCGCGTCTCTCGTATAGGCATTTCAGCCCGAAATACCCCGTTGAAGAGGGACTATGGATCAAATCCGTGCTAAATCTATCTACATGAATATCAATAGAGCCCACTCTTTCACGACGGATAC
>DAHZQE010000163.1:0-3748 GCA_027409005.1 Ferrimicrobium sp.
TGAGGATCAATGTCTTGTCGCGGACACCGGCTACAGGGTGGGCCATCATCGCAACTGCGTCGGATCAGCATTACGCATGCCTGAGTAGTCAGAGGAACATGGCTGGACATACAAGGTGTGATCTGCAGGGAGGATGAGATCATGGCATGTCTGTGATCGTCAACACTGTTCAAGTCGGGTGTCGGTGCTCGAGCTTGACATACACCAGACCAGGAGCATGTTTATGGAGAAGCGGCGTCACGGCCTACTACACAGTCACCTTCCGCATGCCCATCGGAGCTCCCAAAGCCCCCGGGATATCAGAAAGCCGCCTCGCCACTATCCAACTCACCTCAGGCGTAACATCCTTCCCCGTGAACCCCGTCCCGCCGCTGGTCACCACCAGGTTCGCGAAACTCTCGCCATCGCACCAGCCAGTCACAGCCCGTTGAATCTGCGAGACATCATCTGAGACGATCTTCGTCTCGGACGCGTCCCACTTGTCTCCGCCAAGGCGGGAGAAGGTTTCTTGAAGAGCGGGGATGCATTTGTCTGTGGATGCATCCTTTGACGCAGTCTCGGAGACGACGAGGATGGCAGCACGCAGTTTCGACATCATTCGAAGTGTACGGAACATGGAGTGGATGAATGTTCAGGAGGTCGGGTGCGACGGGAAGTTCACTTTGGAGGTGGAGGTGTTGATGAGCACGGACCATGTGTAGACCAATACGATACATGAGCACGTCTTTGCCGGTGAAAAGAGGGTGGCAGGAAGAATGCTCAGATTGCTGTAGCAGCTCTGCTAGTCCACCATAGCAGTCCCCAGCCCTGAAACCGTTCGCTGCTACTAAGCAATGATCACAGCCTCGATCGTACTTCCTGCCTTGGCTACCCCATCTTCAGCGCACCGCCCTTCATGCTAGCGACCTGCTCCGTGATCCACCTCGCGTCCCTTTCAGACAAGAGACCGATAGCGTCCGCCATGTCTTCCGGAGATGCCACGTTTGGGGCATTCTGCATCCCGACGGACTGCTTCTTGATATCTCCAGCGCATCAGGCGACACTCGGTTCACAGCCGCGGTGGCTGGGCGGACTGGACGGTCTCGGCCATAACTCGATTCGACGACAGGCCGGAAAGCTCAGGAGATGTCAGAGACTTTTGAGCGCTTTGGCTACATCGACGAAGCTCTTGTGGTGCCGAAATGGCATTTCTTGATAGGCTGCAGTCACAGCCGTCGGTTGCGATGCAGGGCAGTCTGACGCAAGCATCTCGCGTTTCGGAAATGTTCGTTGTAGCACACGTTCGCGACCAGCATTTGAGTATGTTCTGGTGAGCTGCCTGCTCGGGGTCGCTGCTCGAAACGATGGATTTCGGTTCTTCCGTTTAGCGGCATGGTGCAATCTCGGACTTTGCAGCCGAATCAGTCCTCCTCGTCGTCGTCGTCGTCTTCATCTACATCACCGGGTTCATCGCGGTCGACGATCCCTCCCAGCATGCTCGGATCTTCGTCTCCATGATCGTCGAGAGCGTCAGTCATCGCCACCTCTGCACCGCCGTTTGCAAGGAGGGCAGAGCCCCTCGCTTGAGCCTGAGCTCGCCGGATACTGATACGCGCACGGCGGATAGCTTCCTCCTCAGCTTTTTTGACTGTACCCGAGACTCTGACGACCTGCATCACGCATGGTTGGTTCAAGGGTTTCGGCAAGTGAGTGATACATGTCAAAGCCGCCCAGACCAGCCGGTAGTGGTCACGGCTGACGCGGACAATGGCCGTGCTCGTGGCTGCAGAGAAGTATTTCACTGTAGATGGGATCAGAAACGGAAGTCCTGATTGGATCTCATGGTGACCCGCTTACCTTGTAGACTGCCGGATACCTTACCTGCTCCATAGTCGCCAAAGAGATCCGCGACTCCATCTCTGATGAGACGGATGAGGATTTTGCCGTTTAACGCGTCGGCCGTAGGAGCACGGAACTGCACGGTGTACGGGACCGGACCGTTTGCAATGGGCTGCAGCGGTGAGGCCTTCGACGGGTCCGGGTACAGGATGTTCAGCAGAAGGTAGCGATGCTTGATGCGGACCATGTTCACGAGCTGAACGGTCACCGATCGCGGCTACTCGAGAAACCCATTTCAGATAATGGTAGGCCTATTGTCGGCGATCTTGGCAAGGATCCAAGTTTGTGCCATTGGTCGTGGGTGTTGTTGACGCCGATGTGAAGGTCGAAAGGCGTCTCTGCGCGACACGGACGCTGGCTTTCTGACGCGGAACAGCTTCCGCTGCCTCGGCTCGAGCATCGACAATCGAACATTTTCCAGATTGTCCTGAACATGTCCGCATTCCCCCATTGCGCCGTCTATGCTCCGATCCGCGCCACAATGGCAGACCAACGCTTCGCTGCTCTCACGAACGACCCTCGCTATCGACTGCCGAGCAAGAAGACCAATCGCACCGCACTCGATCCGCGATTCAACCGGCTTCTCACAAGCCGAGATTTCACGCGCAAGGCCAAAGTTGATCGGTATGGGCGGAAAATCGAGCGCGAGCAGGGACGGAAAGGGTTGGAGAAGCAGCAGCTGTATCGACTAGATGGTGCCGAACAAAAGCCAGCCAAGCGCAGGGCGGAGAGGGAACGGGAAGTCGTCAGCAGCTCGGCCGAAGCAAGCCAAGACAGCGAGGGCGGAGTCGAGAAGACAGTCAAGCGAGATCCGGCACGAGATGGCGGCTTCTCGGACTCCGAATCGTCGGAGGAGGAGAGCAGCTCGGAGGAGGAAGAGAGCGCGGACGAGGCCGCCTTGGCAGCGGAGACGGCGGGGCAGGAGCAGCAGGAAGAGATCCCGTTGGGCGAGGTCACGACCCGGATCGCGGCGGTGAATCTGGACTGGGATCATATACGCGCTTCAGACATCATGGCGGTGGCGCAGAGCTTCATTCCGACCTCCGGGCGGATAGAGCGAGTCAGCGTCTACCCTTCCGAATTCGGCCGCGAGCGATTGGAGCGAGAGGAGCTAGAAGGGCCGCCGCGGGAGATATTCGCCTCATCGAAACGCGCCGATCTTAACGAGGTCGACGACGACGATGACGACGACGACGACGAAAGCAGCTCCGACGAAGATGAGAAAATCAAACGCCGCCTCCTCTCCGAACAAGCGAACGAAGGCAACGAATTCGACACCGCCGCCTTGCGAACCTACCAACTCGAGCGACTGCGCTACTACTGCGCCGTCATCATCTGCGACAGCACAACCACCGCGAAGCATCTCTACGACACCATGGACGGACGCGAGTACCTGACAACGGCGAATTTCTTCGACCTCCGCTTCATTCCCGACAGCACCTCCTTCGACGAAGACACGCCAAGGGAAGAATGCGCGAAGTTGCCCGAAGGCTACGCGCCGAATGATTTCCGGACAGAGGCTTTGACGCATTCGAAAGTGCGGTTGACGTGGGACGAAGACGATGTCCAGCGCAAAGAAGTGCAGAAACGCGCGTTCTCCCGTGGAGAGATCGAGGAGAACGATCTGCAGGCCTACATCGGCTCTGACGATTCGGATGCGGATTCCATCGCTTCGCGCAAGTCGGCGGCGGAAGACAGGAGAGCGAAGAGGAAAGAGGAACAGCGCAGGCTTATGCGTGAGAGACTCGGGTTGGGAGCCGAAGCTGCGCCTTCGCTTGGCAAGGGTCAGAAGGGAGAGGTGGTGGGGGACATGCAGATCACCTTCACTTCCGGTCTTTCCAAAGACAAGAGTGAGAAGGCAGGCGGTGTA
>DAHZQE010000164.1:0-7735 GCA_027409005.1 Ferrimicrobium sp.
TGGTAGAGCACCGGTCTCCAAAACCGGGGGTTGGGGGTTCGAGTCCCTCCTGCCCTGCTGGTAAGGCGGCGAGTTGTTTGAAGTATGAGGTTTTGACGTGAATCGCGAGACAAAGCGGTTGATGGCGCGCCAGCAGATGGCGCCAGAGAAGAAGCAAGAAGCCGTACGGCGGTCTAAGACGAAGCGCCCTAAAGAGAAGGGTCGTATTCGCCGCTATTTTAGCTCGGTGATCACAGAGCTAAAGGCGGTAGATTGGCCGACACGTGCCCAGGTGCGCAGCTACGCTACAGTCGTGTTTGTGACCTTGGTGCTCGTCATTGGTCTAATCTTTTTGTTGAACCTCTTGTTCTCAACCGGCGTAACCAAACTGTACGGTTGATACAGGAGATTGTGGGAGTAGTAGCGGTGTCAGACGACCAAATTTCAGACGAAGAAGTAACAGCTGGATCATCTCCAATAGATGCGTCCGGGGGGGGTGCCGACTACGGCAGCTCTACCGAGCGTGAGGATGATGTTTCGTTCGAGCTTGGTGATGTCGGTGTTGACCACATTGACCACGGTGAGGCCTCAGATGGATTCGCCGATGAGATGGAGGTGGACGCCATTGAGTCCCCATATGACCGCGCTGGAGCGTGGTACGTTGTCCACTGCTATTCGGGCTACGAAAATAAGGTGAAGACCAATCTTTTCGCACGCGTGAAGTCTCTTAACCTCGATGAGCGCATCTATGAGGTCGAAATCCCGATGGAGGATGTTGCTGAGATCAAGAATGGCAAGCGGGTATCGGTTCGCCGCAAGGTCTTCCCTGGCTATGTGATGGTACGAGCTGATATGGATGACGAAGTGTGGACTGCCATCCGCAATACACCTGGCATAACCTCATTCGTGGGTTCGGGGTCCAAGCCCACCCCTCTGTCCAAGCGTGAGGTGGAGTCGATGCTGGCCTTTAAGACGCCAGAAGAGATGAGAACCGCCACGGTTCGCAAGCCCACCCATGGCTTCGATATCGGCGATACGGTACAGGTTAAGGAGGGTCCGTTGGCGGACTTCTCAGGCCAGATATCGGAGATCAACGCAGATCAGATGAAGCTCAAGGTTCTTTTCAATATCTTCGGCCGAGAGACGCCTGTGGAGCTAGATTTTTCACAGGTTACCAAAATTTAGATTTGTCTTCCACTAGTTAGGCTGTGCGGGAGATCTCTCTGCCCATCACCCTATATACTTGTCTGGTTCAATGTAAGGAGTTCAGTCATCGTGGCGAAGAAACGTGTCGCAGCCATTGTCAAGATAAATTTGCCCGCTGGAGCGGCAACGCCGGCTCCACCGGTTGGTACTGCTTTGGGGCCCCATGGTATCCAAACGATGGAGTTCGTCAAGCAGTACAACGCTGCAACCGAGTCGCAGCGTGGCCAGGTCATCCCGGTAGAGGTAACGATTTTTGAAGATCGCTCCTTCAGCTTTATCCTAAAGACGCCTCCCACGTCCGAGCTGTTGAAGCAGGCCGCTGGGCTCGATAAGGGTTCTGCTACTAATCGTCGAGAACTCGTTGGTACCGTGACTAGGGATCAAGTCGAAGAGATTGCCAAGACTAAGATGCCGGATTTGAACGCCTTTGACCTTGAGTCAGCGATGAAACAGGTAGTTGGCACCGCGGACTCTATGGGCATCACCGTCGCAGAGTAGTGCGACTCTTGGGTAACTGAAGCGAAGAGTTTGGAGTAGTAATGGCCGGAAAAGTATATAAAGAGCAGATTGCGAAGCTAGATGTCGAGAAGTTGTATCTTCCGCGCGAAGCAGTCGAACTGGTACAGGCGATGAGCAAGGCTAAGTTTGATGAGACCGTAGAGCTGGCTGTTCGGCTCGGAGTGGATCCTCGCAAGGCCGATCAGATGGTTCGCGGGACGGTATCGCTGCCAAATGGTACCGGGAGGACGGTCCGAATCGCAGTCTTCGCTGCTGGCGAGGCGGCAACCGAGGCCAGGGAAGCCGGTGCGGATGTCGTTGGAGCTGATGACCTCGTGGAGAGAGTGTCTGGTGGATTCTTAGAGTTTGACGTTGCAATCGCTACTCCGGACCTGATGGGTCAAGTTGGACGTCTAGGGCGAGTACTTGGTCCACGAGGTCTCATGCCTAACCCACGAACAGGTACGGTTACCATGGATGTCGCCAAGGCGGTAGCGGAGTTCAAGGCCGGTAGAGTAGAGTTCCGAACCGATAAGGTCGGTAATGTGCATGTCCCGATCGGCAAGGTGTCGTTTTCGTCGGTTGCTTTGCTTGAGAACTTCCGATCGGTGATCGATGAACTTTCTCGCGCCAAGCCTGCGTCGGCAAAGGGACGTTATTTTCGTTCGGTGCACCTAAGCGCGACGATGACCCCTTCAGTGAGTGTAGACCCCAATAGGATTCGTCTCTTGGACGAAGATTTGGTTGCTGCCGGGGCTGCATAGTCAATTTAGCTGCTATATTATATGACGCCTTGATTCGCTTAAGAGGTCCGGTGCTAACGCTTAATGTTCCCTAGAAATGGGGCGCCCGATGAAGCGGTCTCTCCGAGTCAGGCATAGAAAAAGGAGAGAAGATGGTCGATAATCCGCGTCCTGCAAAGGTTTCTGTGGTCGATGAGGTTCGTTCGAAGCTCGTTGAAACAGATGTCATTTTTGTAACAGAGTATCGTGGTCTAAAAGTCGCTGATCTTCAGTCCTTGCGTTCGCAGCTTCGTTCCGTTGGGGCTTCTTATAAGGTATTTAAGAATAGCCTCGCCAGGATCGCTGCTCAGGAGGCAGGCTACGAGTTGCTCAACGAACTGCTTACCGGTCCAAGTGGACTGGTATTTAGTGGCCCAGATGCAGCCGCTACGGCGAAGGTGCTACGAGATGTTGCTCGCATCAACGAGTTTCTGGTAGTCAAGGGTGCTCTGCTGGGTGGGCAGCTACTCGATCAGCGAGCAGTTTACGCCCTAGCCAGTTTGCCGAGCCGCGATGTGCTTCTTGCTCAGATGGCTGGGCTCATTGCTGCGCCTATGGTTAACTTCGCGTCTGCGTTGAATGCGCTGCCACGTGATTTTGCCTATGGATTGAAGGCGCTCGTCGATCTGCGTGAGGCTGCGTAGCCAAGCGGCTGTTCCCGACCCAACTTTGTAGACATTGTATAGTAAATAGCTTGACGAAATCGTTAGCATAACCGTCCTCATTAGGACACGAAAGGAAACCAATGGCAGACGTTCAGACATTGCTCGATCAGATTTCTGAGATGACCGTCATAGAGCTCTCCGAGCTTCTGAAGGCATTCGAGGAGCGATTCGGTGTTACCGCCGCCGCCCCTGTTGCAGTTGCGGCTGCCGGCGCTGCTGCCGGTGGTGGTGCCGGAGAGGCTGCGGCCGCTGCCGAGGAGCAGGATGAGTTCGATGTTATCTTGACCGCTGCAGGCGAAAAGAAGATCCAGGTGATTAAAGAGGTTCGCGCGCTCACAAATCTCGGCCTTAAGGAGGCTAAGGATCTTGTCGATGCCGCTCCAAAGCCAGTGTTGGAGAAGGCCTCTAAGGAGGATGCCGAAAAGGCCAAGGCTCAGCTTGAAGGTGCTGGCGCGACTGTCGAGCTGAAGTAACGTTCGTTAGTGCGATAGTGCGTCGTTTGAGCCCGTCTTTTCGGGCTCAAACGACGTGCCGCCCAATTAGTCCAACTATGCTATATGTCGTAGTGTCTTGCCCACAACTGAGCTCTTGAAAAACTCATCTGAGCGACCTTGTCGCTTGTGTGAGTTTTTTTGTGTTTTCGGATCTCGTCTAAGGAGTAGTACTTGACCTTGCTTAACCGCTCGCCCCAGCGTTTCTCGTTTGCGAAACTTCCTCAGGTTCTCCCTTTACCTGATCTTATCGCTATTCAGACGGATTCCTTCCGTTGGTTTCTTGAAGAGGGTCTCGCAGAGGCGTTCCATGATATCTCTCCAATCGAGGACTACGGGGGTCAGCTCTCGCTGGAGCTCGAGTACGATCCCAATGATCCCGATCTAGCTCCATTCCCGAAATATTCGGTAGAGGAGTGCAAAGAGAAGGATATGAACTACGCTGCGCCGATTTTCGTGCGGGCTAAGTTCTCGAACAAGAGCACCTATGAGATCAAGGAACAGATCGTCTTCATGGGAGATTTCCCGTTGATGACCGACCGCGGGACTTTTGTCATTAATGGCACCGAGCGCGTTATCGTCTCGCAGCTGGTGCGCTCACCAGGTGTGTTGTTCCAACCAGGCCGAGATCAGAGAACGATCGTTACTGCCACCATCAACCCTTATCGGGGAGAGTGGCTTGAGTTCGACGTAGAGGCCCGACCGGGCCGTGATATCCAGGCCGGTGCTCGTGTTGCTCGCAAGCGGCGGTTGAGTATCTTCACTCTTTTGAGAGCAGTTGGCTTCTCTGACCCTTCTGATCTTCAGAAGTTGGTCCAGCACTTCGACTTCTTGATCCCGCAGTGGGAGAAGGAGGATCAATCACAGACCGAGGAAGAGGCGTTGCTCGAGGTGTTCAAGCGTGTTCGCCCAGGCGAGCCACCGAATGCCGATGCAGCTCGGATGTACCTCGAAGGCGCGTTTTTTCAGGCTCGTCGTTACGACCTTACCAGAGTAGGGCGTTATAAAATTGACAAGCGCCTCAAGCCTGAAATTGCACGTTTGGAGGAGATACTCGGCCATCCTCTAGATACCGATTACGAGACCCCTGGGGTGTTGTCCAGAGCTGAGGTGGTCGCTACTGCCTCCTATATGCTCCATCTAGCCAGCGGTGAGCTGGGGTATCGCTATGACGATCAGGATCACTTCTCCAATCGTCGAGTTCGTAGCGTCGGTGAGCTCATTCAGAATCAACTTAAGATAGGTTTGTCCAGGCTTGAGCGATTGGTGCGCGAACGCATGACGACCCAAGACGTAGAGGCGATCACTCCGCAAAGCCTGATCAACATTCGGCCGGTGGTAGCCGCTGTCAAGGAGTTCTTCTCCACTAGTCAGCTTTCACAGTTCATGGATCAGAACAATCCGCTGTCGGGTCTCGCCCACAAACGCCGTCTGTCGGCACTAGGGCCCGGTGGTCTGTCTCGCGAGCGTGCTGGCTTCGAGGTTCGTGACGTCCACTCTTCGCACTATGGTCGGATGTGTCCGATCGAGACTCCAGAGGGGCCAAACATCGGTCTAATTGGGGCTCTTGCGAGTTACGCGCGACTAAATAGGTTTGGTTTTATAGAGACTCCATATCGTAAGGTTGTCGAAGGACGTGTGACCGAGGACATCGTTTATCTCACCGCAGACGAGGAAGAGGAGTTCATCATCGCGCAGGCGAATGCTCGTCTGGATGCCGATGGACGTTTTATTGAGCCCAAGATTCTGGTGCGGCGTGGCCCACAGGGTGCGGTTGTCAAGGTCGGCGTCAACGAGGTGTCGTACGGCTCTACCTCTGAAGTTGAGCTGGCGACTCCCGAAGAGGTAGACCTAATGGACGTCTCTACTTCGCAGGTGGTGTCGGTGTCTACTTCGCTGATTCCTTTCGTCGAGCATGATGACGCCAATAGGGCTCTCATGGGTGCAAACATGCAGAAGCAGGCGGTGCCGCTCATGATTCCTGAGGCGCCGTTCGTCGGGACGGGGGTCGAGGCACGTGCAGGACTGGACGCCGGTGATGTGCTGGTAGCGAAGGGATCTGGACTGGTTACTGAGGTGACCGGCGATTCCATCGTCGTCGACTATGACAAAGGTCAGACAGATGTCAATGGTGTTCCACTCGGCACCAAGCGATATCGCTTGGTCAAGTTCGAGCGTTCGAATCAGAATACGTGCTGGAATCAGCGGCCTCTTGTCGATCAAGGGAATCGAGTGGAGGCCGGAGACCTGTTAGCAGACGGACCTGCTACCCAGAACGGTGAGCTCGGACTAGGTAAGAACCTGTTGGTCGGTTTTATGCCTTGGGAGGGTTACAACTTCGAGGACGCCATAATCATCTCGGAGAGACTGGTCAAGGATGATGTCTTGAGCTCGATTCATATCGAGGAGTTTGAGACGGATGCGCGAGATACCAAGCTTGGAGCTGAGGAGATCACCCGCGATATTCCTAACTTGTCGGAGGAGGCGCTGGCCGATCTTGATGAGCGTGGGATTATCCGAGTAGGGGCTGAGGTTGGCCCTGGCGATATCTTGGTCGGTAAGGTAACTCCGAAGGGCGAGACTGAGCTCACGCCAGAGGAGCGGTTGCTGCGAGCAATCTTTGGCGAGAAGTCGCGAGAGGTGCGCGACACCTCGCTGCGCGTCCCCCATGGTGAGTATGGGAAGGTTATTGACATCAAGGTCTTTAGCCGTGACGATTCAACAGAATTGCCCCCAGGTGTGAACCAGTTGGTTAGGGTCTATGTCGCCCAGCATCGCAAGATCTCGGAGGGTGACAAGCTGGCCGGGCGACACGGCAATAAGGGTGTTATCTCAAAGATCCTTCCGCTAGAGGATATGCCGCGGATGGCCGATGGAACTCCGCTAGACATCATCTTGAACCCGCTGGGTGTACCGTCGCGCATGAATGTTGGACAGGTACTCGAGGGTCACCTTGGCTTCGCGGCTAAGTGGGGCTGGACACCTGTGGATGGTAGTGAGAAAGAGGTCATCCAGCGACAGAAGACGCGACCACGGGCTATTCCGAATACCTGGGTGGCGAGCCCGTCATTCGATGGTGCGCACTGGGATGAGACTGAGGAGGCTGGTGGGTTACCGACCATCAAGGAGCTGTTGGTCAATCTGAACCCTCAGTCGTTTGATGGTAATCGTCTTGTTGGGGAGGATGGCAAGGCCCAGCTCTTCAATGGTCGTACCGGCGAACCCTATGACAGCCCGGTCATGGTCGGCTATGTCTATATGATCAAGCTCGCCCACATGGTGGATGACAAGATCCACGCCCGTTCGACTGGTCCGTACTCGATGATTACCCAACAGCCGTTGGGAGGTAAGGCACAGTTTGGTGGACAGCGATTTGGTGAGATGGAGGTCTGGGCTCTCGAGGCCTACGGCGCCGCGTACGCTCTCCAGGAGCTCTTGACCATCAAGTCTGATGATGTGGTTGGCCGCGTCAAGGTCTATGAGTCGATTGTAAAGGGTGAGAATATCCCTGAGCCAGGTATTCCCGAGAGCTTTAAGGTGCTCATTAAAGAGATGCAATCGCTCTGTTTGAACGTCGACGTACTGTCGCCGACTGGGGAGCGCGTACAACTTCGTGAGCTCGACGAGGATGCCTACTCGGCATCTGAGGATCTAGGGATTAACCTCAGTCGACCGGAGCGCAACGTGGATTATGAGGATGATGGACGCCAGGAGAGAGGAATTTAAATGATTGATTTGAGCCGATTCGATCAGATAAGAATAGGGCTGGCGACCTCCGACGACATCAAGAATTGGTCGCGCGGTGAGGTAAAGAAGCCGGAGACGATCAACTATCGCACCTTGCGTCCGGAGCGCGACGGGCTGTTCTGTGAGCGTATTTTCGGCCCGACCAGAGATTGGGAATGCGCATGTGGTAAGTACAAGCGGGTGCGATTCAAGGGTATCGTCTGTGAACGCTGCGGTGTAGAGGTTACTCGAGCCCAGACCTCCATCTCACCAAATCGCTGTCCACCAAACTGTGCCTTACCTCCCAACGGCTGTTGGGTAATCATCGAGTACGGACCAGTCGAACGGGCGTGGATCTTGTCATCCACCATGTGGGCGAGCTTGATCA
>DAHZQE010000180.1:0-2795 GCA_027409005.1 Ferrimicrobium sp.
CACCTTTGCAAAGCGCACTCCCGTACGACGCCAGGTTGTCGAGGGCCTTTCGTATGTCAAAAACACGAGCCCAATCGGCCTCCTATTCGTCTGGGTCACCTGCCACTGCAGCTTGACTATGGCCACGTTTGGGATACTGCCCACGATAGCGAGTGTCAACTTCCATGGATCTGCAGGAGTCTACGGGGTCTTGTTGACCACCTTTGGACTGGGTTCGGTTGTTGGACCCCTGGTCTTGCTCTGGTTTCGTAAGTTACCTCCAGGTTGGGTGCTTTGGGTTACCGGCATACTTTCAGGCGCTCCATTGATCGTCATTGGCTTTACACATAGCGAGTTGCTAGCGGGACTAATGTCCATGCTTGCCGGTGCCGGACAGGCCGTGTTTATGTCGATGATCTATGGAAGCGTCATGAGTTGCTCTGCTAATACCATGCGCGGTCGAGTCTCGAGTGTGCAGCTGTCAGCTACCACCGGTGCCATGGGTCTCGCAAGCCTAGGGTGGGGAGCACTCGTGTCGGTGGCATCCGCAGGTCTGGTGTTGGCGGCTCCGGGTGCAGTGTTTGTGGCCATCTGCTTTGGTTTGATCGGGCGCGTCGGCAGCGTCAATCGATCGGTTGCCTCTCAGACAGAGGTGATCAGAGTAGACAATGTTCGACGGTCAGAGGCAGAGGGAACGGACACAGATCGGTAGGAATGAAATCGGACTCACGATTGGCAAATATTTGCCCGGTGTCCAATGTCGCAACCCTCGGACAAGATGAGGTTCGGGCACAGGGGACAACCCTCTCGAGACTAATTTACAATCGATCAAGAACGAGATCAGCCGCGTGTGCGCGTTTCATAGATCTGCACTGTGGCTAGGTAGTGATGTCCCTTGACATCAACCAAAAAGTAGATCTACACCAACCCTTCTACGCCTTGCTCGTGCACTAACCAAGCACTTAGATGACCCCCGAGTACACCAAATCGACATAGCATCTGCAACAAGCACGCACTCTTGTATCGCTAGTCCATCATCGCTCGACCGCTGGAACCTATTTCTATCCCCGCCTGCCCATCGCCGCCATGATCTCCCTAGGACGCTACGCTCAGCATCCGAATGGTCACAATCACACATCTCTGGGCTTATATTGATCGGCTAAGGTGAAT
The DNA here is from genome assembly GCA_027409005.1 of Ferrimicrobium sp. Classification (GTDB taxonomy): domain Bacteria; phylum Actinomycetota; class Acidimicrobiia; order Acidimicrobiales; family Acidimicrobiaceae; genus Ferrimicrobium. The sequence continues at coordinate 1,150 of DAHZQE010000180.1, forward strand.
GCACACCACTATTGACGACATGGAAAATGACGAACGACTCCGACTTGAAGCGATAGCCCAGGACCACAGGTATGTCTTGCGCCCTTGCCGGGATGGCACCCCGGGCGTCATGATCCCAGAGCGAGACGCCAAAAACTTTCCGAAGATGCAGAACTACCTGATCACAGAGGAGGCAGTTCGTACGCTGCTCAGGATCACCGTTTCTGATCACGATGCCTTCATCGTCGTTCCGCTCGAACTAATAGGATGAGCCGCCCAATCGACGCGCACCTACTCCTCAAGCAGGAGTCATCTAGCAAATAGCTTTCGCGAGTCCGCTCATTCGGACGCCCACCCGAACGAGTAGATCCCCTTACCAGCACTGCGCATCGTTCCGGTATTCGATCCTCTTAGCGATTCGCCGGAAGCGGGCTCAACAGCGATGCGATATCGTCCTCGCCAAACTTAACTGAACTCGACTGCGCCTCATCGAGCACGCCGGCGGCCAACTGCGCTTTGCGCTCCTGGAGCGCGACGATCTTCTCTTCGATGCTACCAGCGACGATAAGCTTGTAGACAAAGACAGGCTTGGTCTGCCCGATTCTGTGCGCCCGATCGGTCGCCTGGTCCTCAGCTGCCGGATTCCACCAAGGATCATAGTGAATCACCGTGTCTGCCGCTGTGAGATTGAGCCCCACTCCCCCGGCCTTCAAACTAATGAGGAAGAGAGGCACCTCCTTGCTCTGAAACCTGTCTACAGGGGTCTTCCGGTCTCTGGTGTCTCCACGCAGAGTGACGAAGTCGATCTTCGATCTCTTCAGTTCGGCTGCGATGATGTCGAGCATCTCGGTGAACTGGGAGAACAGTAGTATTCGACGTCCCTCCTCAAGAAGCTCGGGAATCATCTCCATAAGCGCAGACAGCTTTGACGAACTTGCCGTCCGCTTCGCAGTGCTGCTCTTTAGCAGTCTTGGATCACAACAGACCTGGCGAAGCTTCAACAACGCATCCAGTATGACTATGTGACTTCGCTCGATACCTTTGCTCACGATCTCGTCACGGATCCGCTTGTCCATCGTGGCTCGAACGGACTCATAGAGATCGTGCTGGGCGCTTTGCATCTCAACCGCCTGGATGACCACCGTTTTGGCAGGAAGCTCAGCGGCTACCTCGGACTTAGTTCTCCTCAGAATGAAGGGGCGCACTCGTTTGGCGAGCACCTGAAGGCGAGCTAGATCCTGATGGACCTCGACCGGAGTGCTCCAGATCTCTCGAAAGAAGTTGCGTTCACCGAGGAATCCTGGTAGGACGATATCAAACTGCGACCACAACTCCAATAGGTGATTCTCGATCGGCGTTCCACTAAGACACAGCCGATGCATCGTCTTGAGTTGTCGAATAGCGGCCGAGGCCTTCGCCGTTGGGTTCTTGACATTCTGCGCTTCGTCAAGGACCAGCATATGAAATACCTGTTCCTGCAGGACTGCGATATCACGCCACACCAGCGCATAGGTCGTAAGGACAAGATCATGCTCGCCTATAGTTCCAAACAGAGACTTACGTTCGGGTCCGTGGAGGGTGAGTACCTTCAGGTCAGGGGTAAAGCGCGAAGCCTCATCTTGCCACGTGTTAACCAGGCTGGTTGGGAGCACCACAAGAACAGGTGA
>DAHZQE010000182.1:0-9280 GCA_027409005.1 Ferrimicrobium sp.
TTGCCCGTTCACGGGTTGTGTAGCTTGGAACTCTCCAAATGACGGCCCCAATCTGGCCAATCACCTCAGATGCGCTCAACAACTTGCCGATTCCTGGTCGATCTTGGTACCGGATTACCGCTAGTTTCTGAAGATCCCCAAACCCACCTTGGCAAGTGGGTATAAGTGCCGAAATTGCAGACTAGAACCCGAAGTCCCATCGGCTTCTTAGATAATACAGGCGTGCACTGCGGAGTGGCTTGATCGTCGCCGTATCGGCTATCTGGGTTCTGAGGCGAGGTAAACACCGAGAGCGGGTACTGGATCTGCTATCTGTACGTCCTTCAGCTCTTGGGTCCGAATTTGGTTTGCGGGTGTTGGCGTCTATGACCCACTGCGCCATGGAGGAAGCAGTCGGCTCCGACTTAGCACAATACGTGCTTGGTTGAGCGGCGTTCGAGGGATTAGCCTACTTCTAACGTACGTCTATCCAATAAGTCGCTGACGATCGATAGTTCAGCGGGTTCCCCATTTTGGAAGGCTCCGACGCTGCCTTGACCGAGCACTTGGATCTTGCGGTCGTGATCGTAGACCAGCGCGGTTTGGGCGTCGATCTCGACCATCACCGTTGGTGCGTGAACCAGATGTATGGTGCGATCGCGGATCGACAGCGAGCGTTGGTCGGCGTGAGGGAGAATCGCTAGGTTAGGGATTACACCAAGGCCGATGGTGAGAGCGCCACCACGCGGGTCGATCATAGGGTCACCGAGCACCATCGCCGAAGCTGAGGATGCTATCAAGGTTGTTCCCTGCGCCCAGGCCTGTCTGAGTGCCTTTAGGGTTGGTGTAGCTGTAAGCGCTGACCGGAGATGGAGCGGCGACCCCCCAATACAATAGAGAACTTCGGCTTCGGTAAGTTTTGCCGCCAGCTTCTCATCGAGGGCGTTGGACCGGCTATAGATCTCGATGACATCGACCTCCACGCCAAGAGATCGCAGATAGGTGGTTCCGTTTTCAATCGCTCGGTCAGGTCTTTCAAAGGCCGCTGCTGTTGGAAACAGGCTGACGCGTCGAGCGTGGACTCTGGTAAGAATCTCTTCGTCGAAGGTACAGAAGGGGCCGAATTCGTCTCCGCCGACGAGAGCAATTGTGCCATAGTGTGTAGTCTTCATGTTGTCCCAAGCCTAGCCAGTATTGGGACCGTGGTTGACTGCGGTCATCGGTGAGGTTGAAAACCTGTACGCTTGGTGTGTGCAGGTTTCTCGCGTAGGTGTAGTTGGTGGGGGGACGATGGCCTCCGGTATCGTCGAGGCGTGTGTCTTGGCCGAGTATGACGTCATAGTTCGTACTCGCTCAGAGGCGGCATCTCGTTCTGTTAAGGTAGCACTGGAGAGACAGCTTCGAAGGCGACTGACGCGCAATGAGATTGACGATGAGCGCTACGATACAGCGACGTCATTGGTTCGATATACCACCGAGATCGAGGAGCTCTACGATCGTCACCTGGTCATAGAGTCGGTCATCGAGGACATCGAGGTTAAGAAACACCTATTTGGACAGCTCGATCATATTCTCATCGAGGGTGCGTTGATAGCAACCAATACCTCGACCCTCCCAGTGATGGCGCTAGCTGCGAGCACCAAGCGGCCAGAGTTGGTTCTCGGACTCCATTTCTTCAATCCGGTGAGCAGACTTCCGCTGGTGGAGGTAGTCCGCTCACTCGTCGTCGACCCTGAAGTGTTAGAGACGGGTGTGAGCTTTGTCAAGACTCTTGGCAAGGAGCCGGTGATCGTCAACGATGAGGCCGGGTTTGTGGTCAACGCGCTCCTGTTTCCTTATTTGAACACCGCAGTTCGGCTCCTCGAGCGTGGAGTCGCGGCGAAGGAGGACATCGATAGGGCGATGATGCTCGGCTGCAACTACCCTATGGGACCGCTTGCCTTGCTCGACCTCGTTGGACTCGACGTCGCAGTCGCCATCCTTGAACGCCTTTATGAGGAGACCGGTGATCCAGCCATGTTGGCCGCCCCTACGCTTCGCCGGATGCGTGAAGCTGGTCATTTGGGACGCAAGTCTGGTCGTGGGTTCTATGACTATGGGTAGATTAAATGAGAGGATACAGCGTGGGTCCACACCTTGATAGACCTGATCCACCATGGGTTATGCGTACCTATGCGGGCCACTCCTCGGCTTCGGCGTCGAATCAGCTTTTCCGAGCGAATATGGCGAATGGACAGACAGGGCTGTCGGTGGCCTTCGATCTACCAACACAGCTTGGTCTCGACCCTGACGATCCTCGGAGCGCTGGTGAGGTTGGCAAGGTTGGGGTACCGATAGCTCATCTCGGTCATCTCCGTCAGCTCTTTGATGGAATCGCTCTTGATGCCATGAACACGTCGATGACGATCAATGCCACAGCGACCTGGCTCTTTAGCCTTTACTTGGCGCTCGCAGACGAGACCGGTATCCCTTACGATCGTCTTAGCGGTACGACGCAGAATGACATCGTGAAGGAGTACCTCTCTCGCGGCACCTTTATCTTTACGCCGGAGGCATCGAGGCGGCTTACCGTTGACCTAATTGAGTTCTCGGTCGTGCATGTACCCAAGTGGAATCCGATCAATATCTGCAGCTATCACCTCCAAGAGGCCGGGGCGACGCCAGTGCAGGAGGTTGCCTATGCACTTGCGACTGCGGTCGGCATCCTCGATGCTGTGCGTGATGGAGGACGACTTGACTCTGATGGCCTCGCCAAAGTAGTTGGTCGGATGTCCTTTTTTGTGAACTCAGGGATTCGATTGATCGAAGAGATCGCCAAGATGCGTGCATTCGTCGCTTTGTGGGACGAACTGACTCGGACCCGCTACGGGGTGGAGGATCCAAAACTTCGTAGGTTTCGCTTTGGTGTGCAGGTGAATTCCCTTGGCCTCACCGAGTCGCAGCCGGAGAACAACGTCTATCGGATCATGCTTGAGGCCTTAGGAGTGACGCTCTCCCGAGATGCGCGCGCGAGAGCGCTCCAGCTTCCCGCATGGAACGAGGCGATCGGTCTACCGAGACCGGTCGATCAACAGTGGTCGCTAAGAGCTCAGCAGATTCTCGCATACGAGACCGATCTATTGGAGTATCCAGATATTTTTGAGGGCTCCCACGTGATGGAGGGATTGACCGATGAGATCGTTGACCAGGCTAGGAGTGAACTCAATCGCATCGTTGCCGCCGGTGGAGTCTTTGCCCAGATCGATGAGATGAAGGCGGCACTGGTGCATGCTCAGACCGAACGTGCCCACGCGATCGAGACCGGTATTCAGCCGGTCGTTGGGGTCAATCTCTACCATGAGCAAACTGGCTCTTCCAACGACTCCCTCCTGCTGGACACAGGCACGAAGTCTCATTTGAGTGCCGACGCCTCTGAGATCGCTCGCCTCATTGAAGAGTTCGTAGAGTTTAAGCGGAGTCGTGACTCGGTTGCGGTGGAGTTGGCAAAGCGTAACCTCCTTAGGGTGGCGAGGAGCGATGACAACGTGATCCCTGCGACCCTCGCTTTAGCCAAGGCGGGTGGCACCACCCAGGATTGGGCAGACACCATGCGAGAGGCTTTTGGTGAGTTTAGAGCGCCCACTGGAATCCAAGGAGGCGCTGGTGTGCGCGAGGGTCAGATGGATGCGTTGGCCGAGCGTTTGCGTAGACTTCCCGGCGGACCTGCACGACTCTTGGTCGCCAAGCCCGGCCTTGACGGTCACTCCAATGGTGCGGAGCAGATCGCGGTAGCCGCTCGTGACGCGGGTTTCGAGGTCATCTACCAGGGAATCAGACAGACTCCCGCTGAGATCGCTAGTGTAGCTCGAGATGAGGACGTTGATCTGATTGGACTCTCGATCCTGTCTGGATCCCATCTAGAACTAGTGGATGCACTCTTCGCGGAGTTGCGGTCACGAGGAGTAAGCGTGCCGGTCATAGTAGGGGGCATCATTCCTGAAGACGATATAGGCCAGCTGATCGCCTTGGGAGTACAGCGCGTTTTCACACCGAAGCATTATCAGATCACACAGATCATGGCTCAGTTGGTGGATGTCGTTGCGGCGCAACGAAATCTGTCACAGTCCTGAAAGTTAGTACAGATCTGACGGTTTTACGCCGAAGCATGTCGCATGAGGCTGCGTGGGTTTTTTGCAATCGTCGTGGGACTGGGGGGTGTGGCGGTGAGTGCCGTTGGCATGCGTTCAGGACACGCACAAGATGGTGTGATAGGGGCTAGCGTAGCCTTTGTCGCCGTGCTCTTAGGACTAGGAGCAACGGCGCGTCGACGCAAACCCGATGAAAATGGGGAGGCTTCAGCCGATGCCCTAGTCACTGTCGAGGCCATCAATGACGATCAGAATGTGGATCTGGTCGAGGTGGCGGCGGAGGCGGCGGCCGACCCCATTACCGACCCTTTGACCGGTCTGATGAATGAGATCTTCTTCTCTGGTCTCCTCAGTACGAAGGTGGCGACGGCGCGCCGGCGCTTGTGGCCGCTCAGCATTGTGTTATTGAAATTGGTGATGAAGCCGGGGGTAACCACTGAGGCCGCCGATGCTGCGATCGTTGCCTTCGTGGGGGTGATCTCTGAGACGATTAGAACTGCCGATGTAGCCTGCCGAGTTGGTGCACGAAGCTTTGCACTCCTTCTCGATGACACCGATGAAGACGGCGCTGCATGGGTCGCAGAGCGGATTCAGATCGCTCACGCCCGTGAAGGGGATTCGCCTATCGCTAAGGTCTGTGCCGGGGTTGCAAGTTATCCAAGTCACGGCATCGAGCCCGCAGAGATTCTGATCACCGCAAAGAGCGCGCTCAAACAAGCCTCCGATAACCTTGAACTCCCCGGCCTCGGTCGGGTAATTGTCGCTCCGCAGCGACCAATTTGATAAACCTTGAGTGCAGTGCTTGTGCTAGCGCCTTAGCGTTGGTCGAGCGCGCGAGGCGAGAGGACCTGTTGCCCACCAACGATTCTGAAACCGCCAGGTAGTCGGATCCTGCACGATTGGCGCCACTTCTGGCGTCCGGCGCGCGGCGTATACCGCCATGGCGGTCGCGGCAACCAGCGCCAACTCCTCTTCGCTGGTGAGTTCACTCATAGTGGGATATTTCCGTGCTTGCGCCGCGGTAGCTCCTCGCGCTTGGTCTCGAGCATGCCAAGCGCCTGTATAAGGGTTCGCCGGGTCTCGGCTGGGTCGATGACGTCGTCAACGTAGCCGCGTTCAGCGGCGATGTAGGGATTGGCGTATCGTTCGGTGTACTGATCGATCAGCTCTCGCCGTTTTGCGATCGGATCGGCGGCTGCTGCCAGCTCGCGACGGTGAATAACCTCGACTGCACCCTGGGGACCCATTACAGCCAGCTCGGCCGAGGGCCAGGCGTAGGCAAGATCTGCGCCGATTGACTTAGAGTTCATCACAACGTAAGCACCGCCGTAGGCCTTTCGAGTAATGATCTGAATCCTTGGAACGGTCGCCTCTGAGTAGGCATAGAGGAGCTTGGCTCCGTGGCGAATTATTCCTCCGTACTCCTGGTCGACCCCTGGGAGGAAACCTGGGACGTCCACGAAGGTCAGGATTGGTATGTTAAAGGCATCACAGGTCCGAACGAAACGTGCCGCCTTTTCAGAGGAGTCTATATCGAGGACACCAGCGAGCACCGAAGGTTGGTTGCCGACGACTCCGACTACCTTGCCATTCATTCGCCCGAATCCACAGGTGACGTTGCGCGCCCAGTGTGAGAAGTACTCCATGTACTCGCCGTGATCGAGGACCTCTCGAATAACGTCGCGCATCTCGTAGGGCTGGTTGGAGTTTGGAGGAACGATCGTGCGTAACTCCTCATTCATTCGATCCGGGTCATCTGAGGGTTCGATCGCAGGTGGTGACTCCATATTATTGGAGGGAAGAAAATCGAGGAGGTACTTGACCTCATCGAGACATGCCTTCTCATCACTTAAGACAAATGAGGCGACGCCTGACTTAGTAGCGTGGCTCATCGCACCACCGAGCTCCTCTAGCGATACCTCTTCTCCTGTAACCGTCTTGACTACGTCTGGTCCGGTGATGAACATGTGTGACGTCTCCTCCACCATAAAGATGAAGTCGGTCATGGCTGGCGAGTAGACCGCTCCACCAGCACAAGGGCCGAGAACCACACTAATCTGTGGGATCACACCAGAAGAGGCAACGTTACGTCGGAAAATACCGCCGTAGGAGTGCAACGAAACAACGCCTTCTTGGATTCGGGCACCTGCTCCATCGTTGAGACCAATCATAGGTACCCCGACCGAGGCGGCCAGGTCCATGACTTTGTGGATCTTTTCGGCAAAGACCTCACCAAGAGCTCCACCGAAGACGGTGAAATCCTGAGCAAATAGACAGACGCGCCGACCGTGGATCGTCCCGAAACCTGTAATAACCCCATCGGTGTAGGGTCGACGCTCGTCCAGACCCATCCCGTGTGCCCGGTGGCGCGCAAGGAGATCCAACTCCTCAAACGAACCCTCGTCAAGCAGATAGTCGACGCGCTCGCGCGCGGTCATCTTCCCCTGTCCATGCTGTTTGGCGACCGCGGCCTCGGTGCCAGCGTGATAGGCCTCGTTTCGCCGCTTCTCCAGCTCTTCGATACGAGCAGACATTGGGTGAGTACTCATGTTGATCTAGGCTATCAGCTACCACCAGCAATCACGGAGGTAGTTGCGTGACGATTGAGGAATTGGTAGCCTTCAGTTCCTCTCTTGACCCAGACGAGGCTGAACGACTCTATGGGCTTGGGATCTTCCCGATGCCACTAGCCGATGGTTACGGCTGGTTCTACCCGGAGACGCGTGCTGTCGTAGTGCTTGGAGCCTGGCCGTTGCGTTGTCCGAAGAGCACCCTCCAACTCGTGCGTAGATATCGCGTTGGTATCGACATCGATCCGATGGCGATGGTCAGGATGTGTGCCGAGGTGGTGCGCGATGGCGGTTGGATCGATGCATCGATGATCGAGTTCTATGCTGCACTTAACGATCGAGGCCTTTTGCACTCTGTCGAGGTTCGTGGTGTCGGCGACGAGCTGGTCGGTGGCCTCTTTGGAGTTGGTGTAGGTGGAATTTTTGTGGGTGAATCGATGGTTCACCAGGTTCCAAACGCCTCCAAGCTCGCCTTCTTCGCCCTGGTCAATGTGGCTCGCGAACTTGGATACCAACTCATTGATGGTCAGTGGCCAACCGACCACCTGACAACGCTTGGCTTTCGAACGCTTCCCGGCGATGGCTATGCGAAGCTATTGACCGCTTGTAGTCGCATAGAGCCTGGGCGTTTCGAGAGCGGCTATCTCGACTCTACCCAGCTCAGGCTGCGCGATCTTGGGTAATGCGGTGCCGGACATACCAGGCCCCTGGCAGGAGGCCAGCCGCTAGGAGTAGCTTGACTAGGTCGCCGAGCAAGAACGGGGTAACCCCGAGCGCAAGTCCTTGGCTCAACCCAACGTGGAGGTTGATCATGAGAAACGCCATTCCAAATCCGTAGATGATCACGTTGCCAACAATCATCAGGAGTACAGTGCGACCGATTTTGCGATCGAGACCGGTCTCGGCGAGGTAGCCAACGAGCGCTGAGGCGGCGATAAATCCGATCAGGTAGCCAAACGAGGGGTTAGTCGCCATCTTAAGGCCGCCAGTGGCTCCCGCAAACCAAGGCACCCCGACGAGACCGAGGCCGACGTAGAGAAGGCTACCAAGTGTCCCTCGTCGTAATCCAAGCGCTGCACCCCCCAGGAGCACCGCAAACGTCTGGCCGGTGATCGGCACCGGAGTGAAGGGAAGAGGGATGCTGATCTGGGCAAAGATGCCAATCGCTATCGCAAATACCCCGATTAGGACCAAGTCAGTGACCAGACTTTCGGGCAGCAGATCGGTCAGGCTTTGTCGCTTTAGCCCCTGGTTGAGCACGTATTCTCTCCTCTCGATTGGTGTGTTCCGTCACTAGCGTATCAAAGATTACGAACGGTATAGCAGTTCAAGGATACATGACCAGTGCCAGCGCCCCGACAGCGAATTGCTCAGGAGCGTTCGTGGGAACCCGATAGCCTCTCTCGAACCGTTACTAGGAGGTCCGTACGTTGGTTGCGCCCCTCAGTTGACCATGCTGGTCAATCCGCTCAAGCTTGGGGTCTTTGTCGCCTGTTTTAACATTGAACCAGCGTGGGCCGGTTTCTAGGTTGGTGCCAGCTCTAGGATTGGTTTAGTCGCAGAGATCATCGTTGTGTTAGGCGGACTTGTGGGCGACTACATCGAAGGCGACCGCTCGTAGCTGGCGTTAGAGTACCACGCAGGACACTGCGGGCGAGCCGCCCGTGTTTCTTGCTTCGTCTCTGCTTCGCGTCAATTGGCGAACCGCTAGGCCTTGAGGCGAAGAATTGCCTCGATCTCGACCGGGGTTCCAAGCGGCAAGGAGCTGACACCTACGGCTGATCTCGTGTGTTTTCCCTGTTCTCCGAAGACCTCAACGACAAGGTCGGAGGCGGCATTCATGACCGTGGGTTGAGCGGTGAACTCTGGTGTACTGGCGACGAAACCGGTGAGTTTTACCCACTGAGCGATCTTGTCGAGGCTTCCGAGGTCAGTGGCTAGCCGCGAGAACATGTTGATCATGCATTGGCGGGCGGCGGCCTGTGCCTCCTCTGGGCTTACCGTAGCCCCGACGATACCGGTTACTGGGATCGTATCGCCTACGAGTGGCAACATGCCAGATACGAAGACGAAGGAGTCCACGACGAGGGTGGGAACATAGGAACCCTTCGCCGCTGGGGCAGGCGCGAGTTCGATACCGAGGCTGGCGAGTTTATCGTTAATATTCATGGTCTGAACGCTAGTCGATGATCGGCACGGCTGCCATGTCGGCTAGAGATCTGCAGCTGGTACCAGTACGAACACCACCATTCAGGCATTGCACTCATGACCCCAGCTGATGTCCATGAGGGATACGCCGAAGCGATTACCGAACGAAGAGCTGAGGTTCTCAAAGGCGCCTATCAAAACCACCCCGAACGCTTTGTAAACAAGATTCCGACCCCACCCACCCTCAACACCGAGGTCTGGATCAACCGACCAAGTGAAGAGGAGATGAAAGAGAGTCCTTAGCCGGCCGGAAGTTAACGTTTTGGATATTAAACTGATGAGTACTTCGTACATTTTCTGTAGAGACCTTCCGCCCTGAAGGACGGGGTTTGCCGGCGCGCATGATCAAGTGGGGTGGTCATTAGAGGTATGGGGACGTGAGTGGCTCTTTCTCAC
>DAHZQE010000185.1:0-3327 GCA_027409005.1 Ferrimicrobium sp.
CCACCTGTACCGCTAGCCAGTACGTCACCACTACTGCTGCTCAAACTCCCTCAGTTAACCTGAGTGCCGCCAGCGCTCCTAACCTTGGCGTCGTACCGAAATTTCCGTGGGGGGTATTTGTAAGCCATAATGCATCTCTAACCGGAATCGCGACAGGAGGAGTTGCCGTTGGAGGGACACTCCTGGCCACGGGACCTCACCCGTTCAGTGCAAAGCTAGAGTGCACGACACATGCATGCGGATCTATGCCGATCGCTTTCGGACTGGTCCACCAGCTCCTCAGCTTGGACTCTACTCGCTGGGCAAGGCTAACTCCCAACATGACCATGTATGTAAGCACCAGCACAGTCGTTCTTCGAGGTACAAACCGATCATTGGATGTCGTGAATCTCAACAAACTCCCTACTGCTAGCTTCACCTTACGCGTTAGTGTCCCTAGTACGGCAACAGTCGTGATCAACGTAGCAGAGAGGACTGTAAAGGACCTCGGCAGATTGCGAGCAACGGAACTGCCAGCGGCAACGACTCCCAGGCTGCTCTGGAACTTTGGAGACATCAACTCCCTTCGGCTACCACCGGTCACCTTCATTGGCAGCGTTCTGGCCCCTGAGGCAAGCGTGGTTGGATCAGCTGGAGTCGACGGAGATATCATTGCTGAGAATTTAAGAGTCGATGCCGCGAAGCCGACGGTGATTCATGACAACAGAGATGGCTTTCGGGGAGTGTTGCCACAGTATCCGGTAACCCGGGCAATTGTGCCCGTGTTGGCCGTTGGCCAGCAGCCAAAGACTCCGCTTCGCATCATGGCTCCGGTGAGTTAGCGAGGCAGGGTTTAGGATCGACAACGTCGTGGGTACTCATCGCAGGCTTGTCGTCTCTAGGATGTCTGCATGAATCAAAACTCTGGCATCCCACTTAACGAACTCAGCTCGGAAATTCGTCCACAGGATGATCTCTTCCGCCACGTCAACGAGACATGGCTGGCAGCGACGCCGATTCCAGCAGACAAGGCAACCTATGGGACCTTTGTAATCCTCGCCGAAGAGGCAGAGCGAAACACTCGAGTGATCCTCGAAGAGGCTAGAACTGCACCAGTCGGAACCGAGATGCGCAAACTAGGTGATCTCTTCACTAGCTTCATGGATGAGGAGGCGATCGACCGCAACGGGCTGCAGCCTATCCAACCACTGCTGGATGAGGTTGGCGCGATCACGAACCTCCAGGAGTTTCTAGCGCTACTAGGACGAACCCAACGCGAGGGATTGGCAAGCGCCTTCCACCTCTTCGTGGATTCGGACCCTGGAGACCCTAGCCGTTATCTTGTCTTTCTTGAACAAGGGGGGCTTTCACTGCCAGATGAACGCTACTATCGCGAGGAGCGTTTTCAAGCTATCCATGGCGACCTAACGGCCCACATTCAACGGATGCTTGAGCTTGCTGGCCGTCAGGATGCCCGAGCGGCTTCACAGCGTATCGTCGCACTAGAGGATGAGGTCGCTAGCCACCATTGGGATAATGTGGCCTGTCGTGACTCTGTAAAGACCTACAACCTCACCAGCTTCGACGATCTGCTGGCGACAGTAGCAAAGGTCTCCCCGGGCTGTGCACTCGAGACTTGGGCCGAAGGGCTTGGCGCACCAAGCCATGCCCTCGAAGAGGTCGTCCTACGCCAACCCAGCTTCCTTGAAGGTCTAGCAAGCCTATTCACTCAAGACCAACTCCCGGCTTGGAAGGATTGGCTCACCTGGAGGATTATCCATGCCTCCGCCCCATACCTCCCAGCCGCCTTCGTAGAGGAGAACTTCGCCTTCTACGGCACCAAGCTCACAGGTGCCGCCCAGATCAGAGATCGGTGGAAGCGTGGGGTAGGATTTGTCGAAGGCGCAATGGGCGAGGCGATCGGGCACATCTACGTAGATCGCCACTTCAATGCCAATGCAAAGCAGCAGATGGACACACTCGTTGCTAACCTGCTCGCGGCGTATCGCGAGCGAATTAGCAATCTCGAATGGATGACTCCGTCGACTAGAGAGCGTGCACTCGACAAGCTGAACAAGTTCCGTCCTAAGATCGGCTACCCATCAAGCTGGAAGGACTACTCTACTCTGTCCGTCGACGCCTCCAACCTATGGGAAAACATCCGCCACGTCTCTGAGTGGCACTTTGCCCGTGAACTCAACAAGATCGGGCGTCCTATAGACCGCGACGAGTGGTTCATGACACCGCAAACCGTAAATGCGTACTATAACCCAGGCTTCAATGAGATAGTATTCCCAGCTGCCATCCTCCAATATCCGTTCTTTGATCCAGATCGCGACCAAGCCGCCAACTATGGCGCTATTGGAGCGGTGATCGGACACGAGATCGGACATGGCTTCGATGATGAAGGCTCTCGATACGATGGCGATGGCCGTCTTCACGACTGGTGGACTGCTGAGGATAGGGAGGCGTTCGAGTCAAGAACCCGTTCGTTAATCGCACAGTACGATGCGTTGGTACCGCGACAGTCACCTGGACACACCGTCAACGGCTCCTTGACAATCGGAGAGAATATAGGCGACCTCGGTGGACTTGGTATCGCCTGGTTCGCCTACCAGCTGTCACTCGGCGGCCAAGAGCCTCCGGTTATCGACGGTCTGACCGGGGCACAGAGATTCTTCTATTCATGGGCAATCGGGTGGCGTGACAAGCGTCGCGATGAAGAGATGCTCCGTCGTTTAGCTACCGACCCACATTCGCCTAATGAGTTCAGGTGTAATCAAGTGGTTCGCAATATCGATGCTTTCCATGACGCTTTTCATACGACAGCGTCGGATCCGATGTGGCTCCCCGTGCAAGAGCGCGTCAGCATCTGGTGACCTCTACTCAGGCATCGATGACCACGGTCCCTACTTAGGCATGCGTTAGAGCGCTCCAACTGCTTGCTGACCTCTCTCGGGTCTGCCACCATCAAGCCTGGCAGATCCGAGAGACCGGGAGAAAACGTTGGCCCGGCATCGGAACTCCATGATTGAAAGCTTGCTCGCTACCATAGGGTCGAAGCCTTTATTGTGCCGTGGGACGATACCTATCAGCGTGGGAACACAGATCTAGACCTCATCATCAATTGGCCCTGGAGCGCGGAACTCGACTGCCTTTCGGGTCGTTCTTAACCGATTCGGGCTGTTATGGGTGCCCCGGCATGCAATTGCTGTGCCATCACCATCGAAGATGGTGCGCGCTTCGAATGGGTGATCACCGGGTTATCGATCGTGTCCCAGTCACAATCGAGCTCTCTGGCGAACAACGATCGTTGATCTTTACCAAGCACTCGGGTTGCGAATCTAG
>DAHZQE010000194.1:0-5290 GCA_027409005.1 Ferrimicrobium sp.
GGGTACGACGGGATTGACGCGGTTAAGGATGCTTTGAGGACGGCCGAAGCGAAGAGTACGGAGGAAACGCAGGTCAAGGTCAAGCTGGTGTCGCCACCACTGTATGTCTTGACATGCCAGACGCTGGATAAAGCGGTCGGAATCGAGGTCTTGGAGAACGCGATTAAGGAGATTGAGCAGAATATAAGAGCGGCTGGCGGACAATGTGTCGTGAAGATGGCGCCGCGGGCAGTCAGCGAGAACGACGATGCCGAGTTGCAGAAGCTGATGGACCAACGTGAGCGGGAAAACCAGGAAGTCAGCGGTGATGAGGACGAGTCGGAGAGTGATGAGGGTGTAGCGACTGTTCAGGACTAGACGGAAAAGTGTCTCCAGCGAGCATCGGTGGAGTTCGGCGTTCGCCTTGGGCTGCAGAAAGCTCGGCTGGCTGATGACAACTCGTGGCCGAAATGTACGCGTTTACGAAGTCATTAAAACTTTTCCCAGGCCTCACCTGTCACCCGAACTGCCAAAACGTTGTCGATCACGAGCGGACCAGGCCAATTGCACGTTCTCTCGGAGCACGCTGGCACCCAGGCGATGGTAAAGCGTGCGGGACGATCTCAGAAAACTCTTATGCACACGTACTTTTTCTACTGATCTCTCGCTACATGCTGCAACACCGCCTACCACCAACTCACATCATTCTTCGGCCATCCGCTGCCTCCTTGCCATGGCCCACTCGGCTTCTTCCCGTGGCCGTTGCCACATCCATCCCCGCTCGTCTCATGCTTCTTATACAACGTGGCTGAATCATATACCGTCCCGTTAGCAGAAGCGATCGCATCATGCGTCATGAAGCTGGCGTTGTGGAAAGTCAACCTCGACCACGAGTACGCATTGTCCTGTTGATAGCGCGAGTAGTTCTGGCCGGGGAAGTCTAGCGGATCCAGACCATCGTAGTGGCCCGCAGCGCCATTGGTAATATACCAAGGGTACTTCGGGTTGTTGAGCTCAGCCGGATCCGGCTGGTTGTTGTACATCGGCGCATTGCGCTGGTAAGAATGGACGTGTCCGCTCAAGACCAGGTCGACAGAGTAATCAAGGAAGATGGGCTCGAAAACGTCCTTGCACTCCCAGCAGACGTCACTGGAGTGGTTGGCGATGGAGATGTACCACGGGCGATGGCCAGCAACGATGACCCAGGGAGTCTTGGTGCGGTCAACGGCAGCCAAATCGGCCTTCAGCCAATCGGTCTGCGCATTCTGAATCGAAGAGAAGGGGCCAGAGTCGTCACCCTCAACGCCACCTGGCTCGTCGGGAGCAATGAAGCCGTGGCCAAGGTCGGTCTCAGTGTCGATCTGGACGAAATGCGCCATGCCGTAGTCCCAGCTGTACCAGAAGTTCTCCAGGCCGCCGGATTCGGCAGAAGGCATGCGGAAGTGGTTGCGGTAGCCGGTGAAGTTTGTCTGGCCTGGCAGGCAAATGGAAACGTTGTACTCCTGACCCGTAGCCTTGTTGGAAGTGCCACCGTTGTCGCAGTTGGCTTCGTGGTTGCCGGGGCCAACCATGTAGGGCTTGTTGCTTGTAATCGGACTCATCTGGTCGTAGAAGTCGTTCAGAATACGCTCGTAGACGGCAGCACCCTCTTCGACGGTGGTGTTGGGCAGGAAGCCCTGGATCTCCTCCTTGAGCCAGTAGTCGGCGTAGGCAATGTCGCCGTCATGCCAAACGAATTCGTAAGTGTCCTGGAAGTTTTGCAGACTCTGGATAGTGTTGGTCTCGCCCGGCTTGAGAGGATTGGCGGCACCTTTGCCAACAAAAGTGGTCAAGCCATCACGGCCCATGGTTCCAAGGTCGACTACCACTGCCGCCACGAATGGGGTATGGTCGCCGGCGGGCCGGGAGGTGGTGAAGTTGTACGGAGTGGAGACATTAGTGTTGATCAAGTTGTAGTAATAGGTGGTGTCCGGCCTCAGACCCGTGAGGGTGACGAAGTTGTTCCAGGTGGTCGAAGTCTCGTAAGTGCTCGAGCGGTTGCTTGTAGCAACAAAGGGAAGGTGGTGAGGTTCACTGGCAATTGTCAGCACCGCGAATCGAAACCGCTCCAAGTTCTTCCAAGCACTTACGGTCCCCAGTATACAGTCGGCTCGTCCAGCTTGTCGTATGTATTCCAACCGACTGTCATGCCCTCCGGGCCTGCATAGCTGAGACGGATCTGCATAGGCGTGAGAGGGCCGGTGGTGGCCGCAGCCAGACCAGCCGAGGACGCAATGTACGCAGCTCTCATGATTGCTGATCTTCGTTTTTCACAACTCGCCTACAAAGACGACCACGCTTGGTTGATATGGACGCTGCCCATCTTATAAGCAAACGCTTGCACCTACCTCTTTCGTCCACAGCCTCAACCCTTTGCCTCGGACGCCCTTGTCCCACAACAGTAGCATTGGAAGCGTCCTGTGGCTTAACGGGTTCTTGGCGCTCAAACTACACGTGCAAAGACGACAAACACTCAATGGATCAAGCAGATGTTAAGTTGGCATAAGAGCGTAGGTGAGATGATGTTGGCTTGGCATGATTGGTCGTTTGGGGTTGCGGGTCTGGAGCGTTGCTTACGCGAGAACCTTATCTGCCTGGGGCTGCAGGGATCTCTTGGGCAGTGGCGCAAGGCTGCAGCCTCTCTGCTCGGCGTTGAAGAGCACGTGGACACATTGGCGACGTCCCTGTGAGCGCGCTTCCCGCGACGACAGAATTGCTCATATCATCCTGGAAGATCTTGCAGGTGTTTCAAGCAGCCTAGTCGCCATGGAGGGTCAACTGCCGAGCAACAAATGACAGTCTCATCATCCGCTTCACTCGAAAATTCACCAAGCGCCAACTCCAACCCTTTCGGCGCGGTGACTGACCGCTTGAAAGAGTCATAATAGCCGATCGCTAGCAGGGCGCTGGGTCGAAGCTCAGCGTCGTCGTCCGAGCTTCTACGCATGAGTGGGTGTACGGAAATTGAGAATCAGCGTTGTGCGCTTCAGAGGACGACTTGGTGCCTCGGAGGCAGTGACAGATCTTGTGCGAATGAAAAAGGCGGGTGCTCTGCGGGTAGACTCAACATGATTGCCGCAAAAGCTAGGCGCCTTGCTTCGCTACTGAGCCATTAGCACTTTTCCGCTATGCCGTTGCTTCGGGGTATCATAAAACATTCCTTCCAACACCTCTTCATCACTGCGCCTGGTCGCTATGCTGATATCAACACTCAGTCTATCGACGACATTACGCTCCTTCACGCAAGCGGCTGGTCCACGAATGGCGCAAAGCTCCGTCCATCGAATCTCTCCGCATCATCGCCATCCGCATCCTCCATCTCATCCTCGTCGTCGCGCGCCAGCACCCGCTTGGACTTGCTCAAGCTTGACGCGAGCGGATACATACCCGTCACATCGACCTGCCGCCTCGCACACAGGATGTCCCAATAACCTTGTAGTAGCCGCTTCATGGCATCGTCGAAGTTGGCGCAGAAGCGTTGGGCCTGTACGAGCTGCATGGCCTTGATATAATCAACATCCGTATGCACTTCCATCAAGTATGCTGCCAAGACACCCGCACTGCGCTCATTTCCGCTCTCGCAGAAGACCAGCACTTTGCCCAGCTGATCAGTGGTACTACGAACCCAGCTAAGGTGATCGTTGATCAAAGCCGTCGTCTGGGGGAAAGCTCGTATGAGATCCTGATTGCTTGCAAGGTCGACAGTCCGGCACTCCACCCCAAGCTCCTGTGCCTTCTTAAGCGCACCGGTCATGAATTTCGAGGTGTAGTTTTGCCGCTGCTTGATGCCCAGCATTAGCGTAATTCCTCTGCAGACCCCTTCAGCCTGAGCGTGCCCTTTCTCGCCTCGCAAGAACGCCTCATCTTTCGCCGCGGTCATGGGACCAAGATAGAGGTAAGGGAGTACCATCTGCGCCTCGCGACGCCGCTCGTAGGTCCAGTCAAGAGGGGCATTTTGGGTGATGATGTTGTTGTAATTGATTCCACTCAAGAAGCTTGCGCTTCGGCCCACGTCCAGTGTAATATCGGGAAGGGAGTCGTTGTTGAGGGCAGGGGGCGGGACGATGATTCGGGGAGGGGTCGGCACGCGGTAGGTATAGTCGGCGGTCTTGTGCGGATAAGAAAAGGTTTCGATGTCGCCTGCCATGTTGCAGGCGGTGGTACCATTCGATTGATATGTTCGTGCCGCTACGGCCGTGTTCGTGGTGCAGCTACCGAGGCGCAGGGTCGTGTATTTGGGTGGTTGTAGTTGAAGCCAAATCGAAGCATGGATTGAGGTCGATGAGGCCGGTGAGGCTGTGAGCCTCAAGTGGAGTCCACTTGTGAGTGCTGTCGACTTGCTCTCCGCGTCATGAGGAAGATACGACTCATCTTGTGCAATTGAAGGCGTGAGTTCACTGGTGCGACACAACTGCGACTGGAGTGAGGGAGGTCGAGGTCCCGCATTGATCAGGCAGCAAGGCATACATACATCTTGTTAAAGCCGCGTACTTCCGATCGACTTCATCGTCGCCAGCCTCGTGGGTTGATCAACGGACGGCGTGCAGAATACTCAGCTACTCAACGCACTTGAAGAGAGTGACCTGCTACAGTGGTTTCGAACACGCTGTATGCGTGCACCTCCGATATCGTCGACCACAACGCAGCCGGGAGCATCTTACTCTTGGACGGCATCATGAAGTGTAAAGAGGTAAAGAGGTCGGCGAACATGTAGAGTGCACGAAGCCATTAATAGACCAAGTATCAAGGCCTTGCAATATAACCGCAAAATAGTCATCAGGAGAATCTCCTTGCCTTCACAATGGCCCAAAATCTCTAAGCCACCGTCCAGCCTCGTCCAGAAACCTACCTCGCCAACGCATCCTGCAACAATGCAACCGGCACCGACGTAAATGCCCTCGAACGCTTTAGTATTCGCGATATCTGTAAGGGATGGGCCATGTACCGCGGCGCAGCCGAGTGGCAGAACTACCGCTCAATGTCCCACGACGATGCCTATGCCGCAGCATCCTGGCATCAAGGAGGAACAGACGACTTCATAGCCGCTTTGAAGAAGGGCTTCGTAATGCAGGACCGAGATTTCATGTATGACATGCATAGAATTATGGGGCAGACGGTTAATGTGCAGATGGAGTGGACGGTGAGTAAGATAAAGTTTACCATTGTTTGTTAATATAATTTCCCGGATCCGAATATGAATGGCTTCGGGCAACTTCAGCAGCAGCGGCCAGCCTCGGCGATCAACTCTTCTTCCGCGACCACAGGCTCAATC
>DAHZQE010000197.1:0-3363 GCA_027409005.1 Ferrimicrobium sp.
GCTGTCGACTATACCCCGCTGCCTCCGGTAGTTGACATGGAGTTCGCACTGACTAGCGACGCTCCTCAACTCTACGAGGGAGTTGCACGTAATGTAGCCGCTGGATACCGTGATACTGGCGATGAGGAGGTGCTGGCAGACGCTGAAGTGGTCGTTCGTGGTCGATTTATCAACCAGCGAGTCGCTGTCGTGCCGATGGAGGGTAACGCGATCCTGGTGGTTCCGAACGAGGATCCGAACGAGCGTCCATGGACAGTGTTTATCTCTACTCAGATGCCTCACGCAGTTGCCAACCTACTTGCAGGAGTATTCGGCATTGAGGCGTCCTCTATCCGAGTGATCGCTCCTCATGTGGGTGGAGCCTTTGGCGGCAAGGCAGGAATTGTTGCTGAGCATGCTGTTGCTTTCGCCTTGGCCCAGCGCTTGTCGTTGCCGGTGAAATGGGTTGAGACTCGATCAGAGAACATGGTGGCCATGCCCCAAGGTAGAGGCCAGGTCCAGTACGTTGAGCTTGGCCTAAAACGCGACGGAACCTTTACAGGCTTGCGTTGCCGGATGATCGGCGATGGAGGAGCATACGGTGGCTTTGGTGGTGGCCTGGTTTTGGGCCCAACACGCACAATGGCCCAGGGCGTCTACCGTATCCCGAAGATCGCCTATAGCGCAGTAGCCGCCTTCACCAACACCTCGCCGGTGGGAGCTTTTCGAGGCGCAGGTCGGCCAGAGGCTGCTGCGTTCTTGGAGCGGGTAATCGATATGGCGGCTGATGAACTCGACATCGACCCAGTAGAGATTCGCCGTCGCAATCTGCTCTCTGCAGATGTATTTCCGTTCACCACCCAAGTCGGTACCACCTACGACAGCGGTGACTATTCGAAGGCGCTTGACCACCTGCTTGCGGCAGTTGATTACCAGCAACTGAGGCAGGAACAGGCATTGCGACGAGAGCGTGGAGATACGCTGCAGCTAGGTATTGGAGTCTCGACCTACGTCGAGATTACCGCTGGAGGCGGCCAGAATGAATATTCATCGGTTGAGGTACATCCTGACGGATCGGCCACCATCGAGGTTGGCACCTCGGCCCATGGCCAGGGGCACGCAACGTCGTTTGCGATGATCGTCTCAGATCGTCTCGGCATTCCGCTGGAGCGAATCAAGTTCAGCCAATCCGATACCGCCGTCATCCCACGAGGGGGAGGCACAGGAGGCTCACGGTCGCTCCAGATCGGAGGATCTGCGGTAGCTGGGGCTACTGCGATTGTGCTGGATGAGGCGAGAAAATTGGCCGCCAACCATCTTGAGGCGGCCGAGGAGGACATTGTAGTAGCCGACGCTGGAGGGTTAGCGGTGGCGGGAGTGCCAAGTGCTCATCTCAGTTGGGAGCAGATTGTAGAGCTCGCGGCTGCTCAGAATAGACCGCTTCGTGCTAGCTTCGATTTCCAACAGGCGAGCGCAACGTTTCCCTTTGGTGCCCACCTTTCAGTGGTTGAGGTCGACACTAAGACGGGCAAGGTGCGGCCTCTTCGTCATGTGGCGGTAGATGATTGCGGCCGGATTCTCAACCCATTGATTGTGCATGGGCAACAACATGGCGGTATCGCTCAGGGCATTGCCCAAGCACTCTGGGAGGAGGCTGTCTATGACCAAGACGGGAACCCTTTGTCGGCCAGCTTGGCAGAGTACGCGATGCCATCCGCCGCAGAGCTACCCTCTTTTGAAGCTTTGAATACAGAGACACCTACTCCGTACAATGATCTTGGTGCCAAGGGGATTGGCGAGTCAGGCACGATTGGTTCTACACCTGCGGTGCATAACGCCGTGGTAGATGCTCTGTCGCACCTAGGGGTTCGCCACATCGACATGCCTTGTACCCCAGAGCGCGTGTGGCAGGCTATCGCCACGGCTGGCGAGCGAAATGACGGTCGATACTGGTCAGAGCCGGGTGATGTTTTCGCTACTTTGCCTTATCGCAACGCTGGTGGCGGCTCTGATGCGGCAGAGGTTGACATCTAGGCTGATTGCCCATCTTTCTGCGATGTAGCAAGAGTTTGGAGGGTGGGCGATCATATCTAAATGTATGAAACCTCAACCGTTGGGTTCAGGTAGCGCCCAGTCCACGACTTTGTGAAGAGACGGGGAGCTTGCTGGATGCGAAGTCATCCGGCTGAAGTGGGCATCGGCCTGTTAGCGAGAGGTTGATGGATGACATCAAGGTGGATTCATGCGAACTAGGCGACTGCGCCGAGTGGTTGTCATGGCGGCCGTGGCGGCGGCCCTGGCCGCCTGTGGGAACACGAAAGTCCAATCTAAACCATCGCATAGGGTGAATACCTCGACCGAGTCGACGACATTGCTAGCCAAATTGCCAAAAACATTCCCAAGGTCAGTTGTTCCGTTGCCCAATGGAGCACCGTTGGTCGACTTTGTGGATGACTCGACTAAGAGCCGCAAACAGTTCCAGTTGACCTATGCTTCGAGTCCCTCATCGCGGTTGGCCTTCATCGCACGCTATATCCATACTCTGAAGAGTCTCGGCTTTGCGCTGAAGCAACACTCGTACGCGGGTACTCCAAATGCCCTCTACAGCCTTGAGGATGCGACTTGGGAGGTGCTCGTTGAAGGAAGTTCGTCTACGGTGGGGATATCGGTAGTCGCACGCAAGTGAGCTATCGTTGGTAGATCCACCGTCAGCATCGTGTTCGTTGAGGTCCAACCCGTTCGCCCGTCGGTGTGCGTCTGTCGACTGGAATCATCCGTAAGCAGCTCCAAAAGCATAAGTGTCTTCGGGACTCGGGCTTTAAAAACCGGCTTGAGCTTTAGCTGGTTTTGCCGATGGATACAAAAGCTTCAGAGAGGAGACCACCGTGGGGTGCGAGGAGTGCGGAAGTTTTCAGCCAACCAAGACCCAGCTCCTTCGGCAGAGTGTGCTGGTCATCCCTCAAACCGAGCTGCGTCGGCGAGTAACAAAAGGCATAGCTAAGGCCGGTATCGAATTCAGTTGCCACGACGCGGTGATTATCCCGATTGGGGTTGATCTCGAAGATGTAATAGCGATGCTGGGCGCTGACACTCATCTAACTGGTCATCAGCTCGAGCAGATACGCATTTTCGATTTTGATCCAGGCTCTAGCGATCTGGCGTGGCTGAGCACGGCCACTACCGCTCAAAAGCTACTTGTGAGCGCCGGTTCATCCCAGGTTGAAGAATGTCTCCAGCGTGAAGCCATCGAGACACACTTTCAACCGATTGTTGCGACGGCATCGAAGCAGGTGATCGGCTACGAGGCCCTCAGCCGTGGCCGCACCAGCTCGGGCTCGATGACCAGTTAGATGAGTGTCAGCGCCCAGCATCGCTATTACATCT
>DAHZQE010000216.1:0-17651 GCA_027409005.1 Ferrimicrobium sp.
AACACATCTCCTCGCTGTACTCGATGGCATGCGACTCGGCTTCACTCAGGTCGCCATGTATAGCTCTATTTTTCTCTGCCGAGCTGATGACGGCGAACTCACTCCGCACCCACTTGAGACCTCCGGTGTTGCTTGGTTCGAGATCGATGACCTACCGGCCAACCTTAGAACGCTGTTCGCAGCACCGTGGCTCGCTTGGATCAGGGATCGGTCGGAACCACCGAGGACCTATTTCGACCCAGTTAGGCCGGATAGGGTGTAGCGACTGATTCGCTATTCTCCTTGCTGTCTTCTCAAAAATCGTTCAGCTTCAATCGCGATCGTGTCAATCGAAGATCGGACGTCGAGCTCTTGCTCATAGTTCGACTCGAGTGATGAGATGTAGGCGATTAGGTCGGGATCGCGTGATACGAAGTCCTTCACCTCTTGATCGGTATCGCCGAGTTCTTCTCGAAGCTCGCGAAAATCCTCCTCCATGCCGAGGAGGATCTCAAGCTGACGCAAGAGTGCGAGCGCCGATCGTTGGGCGGGAAATTGACTTAGATAGTGTGGTACCTCAACCCAGAGCGAGACAACCTCTGTCCCAAAGGTCGCTGCAGCAGACTGCAGGACGCTTAGAAAACCAGTGGGACCCTCGTAGCGAGGACTGTCGAGCCGGAGAAGCTCGCCGACGGCGGGAGTGCTCGCGTAACCAAAGAGCCGTGGAGGTTTGGTGTGGGGTGCGGGTGCGAGTAACGACCCGAGCGTAATCACCCTATCCACGGCAAGCATGTTGGCAACCGAAAGCAGCTCTGCAGATGCAGTCTTCCAACGGAACTGTGGCTCTGGGCCGAACAAAAAGAAGACCGGTCCATACCGTTTGATCGTTGCCTCGCCGATCACGAGAGTACTCCAACGCAACTCTGAGATTCCGTGGTGATCTATAGTCACCATCGGCCGAACCATCGAGAAATCATAGAAGTTCTCGGGATCAAGGTAGGCAAGATCAGCGAGCGCAAGGGCCGAAGCGACCTGATTGTAGGCGATAGTCGCTGCATCGCCCGCATCAGTCCACCCTGAAAGGGCTGCGATGAGCGTCGCGGGTTTACGGCGTTGGCCTACCCGCCTGTGCCAGACGATATCTCTCATCGTATCTATGCTAGTGGCCAAAGGTGAGAACGGAAGGAGTTTTGATGACAACCAGCAATGAGTGGCGAATTGAACAGCCGGCGAGGTCTACGCCTGAGCTCGTATTGGCCATAAATCAGCTGTTGCCACAGCTCTCTGATCGAGCGTCTCCGGTCACCCTTGAGAGGCTAGAGGAGATGATAACCGCCCCCTCATCCCATCTTTTCGTCGCCCAAGACAGTGATGATCGTATAGGGGGCATGCTGACCTTGGCGGTGTTTCCGATTTTGACAGGGCAGCGAGCGTGGATCGAAGATGTCGTGGTTGACGCTGAGCTACGAGGCGCTGGGCTTGGTCGCTTGCTAACCCAGAGAGCCATACTGTTGGCTCGCGAGCTAGGTGTAACAACTGTCGACCTTACCTCGCGATCGGGTAGAGTCGCCGCTCATCGGTTGTATGAGTCGGTCGGGTTTGTAGTTCGCGACACAAGTGTGTACCGTTTTGTAGTAGAGGCGAGTTAAGTGCCACGAGACAAGAAGAGGTGGAAAGAGTAAAAATGGCTGATTCAATCACGATCACGGACAACCGCACGGGTGAGTCGTTCGAGGTTCCCATCGTTGATGGTACGGTATCTGCACAGCAATGGAGTAAGCATCTGCCAGGAATTTGGTTCCTTGATCCTGCACTCGTCACCACGGCGATGTCAGAAAGTAGTATCTCATACCTCGATGGTGAAGCAGGTATCCTGCGCTATCGTGGCTATCCGATCGAGCAGCTTGCCGAGAAGTCAACATACCTGGAGGTTGCCTACCTCCTTTTGAATGGAGAACTTCCAACCGAGGATCAACTGTCATCGTGGGTTGGTGAGGTAACTCATCATACGTTTATACATGAGAACGTTCGCAAGCGCTTTCTTGAGGGTTTTCACTACGATGCCACATTCTTAATGATCTTGGCGCGCGGATCATAGTTCTTATATACCCGATGCCCAAAGCCTTGGAGACGCCCATGTCCCTCCTTAACAGAGCGAACGAAATCAGGGACGTTCTCCATGCTGCCGATCTCAGTCAACATCTTTACCACCGCTTCATTTGCACCTCCATGGCGGGGTCCATACAGAGCTGCACAGGCAGCAGCAGCAGAGGAGTACGGATCCGAGTGCGCCGAGCCAACCACCCTCATCGCGGTCGTCGAACAGTTCTGCTCGTGATCAGCATGGAGTATGAAGAGAACATCAACAGCCCTAATCAGTCGGGGGTCGGCCTCATAGCGTGGTTCCGCAATCTTCCACATCATCGACAGAAAGTTCTCGGGGAAGCTTAGGGCGTTGTCGGGATAGACAAAGGGCATTCCTTGTGAGAAACGGTAAGCGGCTGCAGCCAGCGTCGGCATCTTTGCGATCAAGCGCACAATCTGGCGATGGCGTGCCTCTGGATCAAAAATCTCTTTGGCATCGGGTATATAAGAACTATGATCCGCGCGCCAAGATCATTAAGAATGTGGCATACGACGTTTTTGATGTGACCGGTAAAAATCCGCTGCTTGATATCGCGCTGAAGCTTGAAGAGGTGGCACTCTCTGATGAGTACTTCATTTCGCGTAAGCTCTATCCGAACGTCGACTTTTACTCCGGACTCATCTATCAAGCCATGGGCTTCCCGGTAGACATGTTCCCAGTATTGTTTGCAATTCCGCGGATGTCGGGTTGGCTCGCGCATTGGCAGGAGTTGCTAGACCAGGATGCCAAGATCGCACGACCGAGGCAGCGCTACGTTGGTGCTGAATTGCGAGATTTCGTTCCTATCGCTGATAGATAATAGGTCCGTGGCTTTCGGTCTGTCGCTCCGCTCGGTCTGTCATTCAGCGCAGAGTATGAGTGGCAGACCGCTCAGTCTCGGACTCGTATGAGACCTTCCTGGGCAACCGAAAGCAGGAGTCTGCCAGATTGGTCGTACATCTTTCCCTGAGCTAGGCCACGAGAGTGTTGAGTGGTTGGACTGACCATGTCGTAGAGGAACCAGTCGTCGGCTCTTGCGTTTCGATGGAACCACATGGCATGGTCGAGGCTAGCTGCAAATATTCTGCGGTCCATCCATGAGAGCTGATGGGGGAGCAGCGTGCTGTCGAGCAGTGTCATGTCCGAGGCGTAGGCGAAGAGGCAGGCATGTAGCAGCGGCTGATCGGGTAGCTCGCCGTCTGCGCGTAGCCAAATCATCTGCTTGGGTTCTCGCGGTTGCTTTAGTTTTGCCATCGTCGGAGGTAAGACGTAGCGAATCTCAAACGGTCTTGGGCGATAGTACCAATCCCCCATCGAGTCAGCCCAGGGAGTGAGTTCGCCGCCATCAGCTCGGCAGAGAAAAATAGAGCTATACATGGCGACCTGAGTGAAGCCGAGTCGCATGCCATCGAGTACAGCGAGGAGATGTGTTGGTGTACAGTGAACGCCCGTCTCCTCTTGCACCTCCTTAACCACGACCTCGGCGGGAGAGTAACCGACATCGGCCCATCCGGTAGGATAAAGCCATACTCCACTGTCTGCTCGTCGAATAAGGAGAACCCTTCGAGATGCATCTAGTACGATGGCACCGACAGCAGTTTTGGGAGTCACATAGCCGGGTATGCCTCGAGGCCCCTCAGCAAACACCGAGGTATCGACCCCACGATCCCGCGCCCCAGCCGCCTCCTGCATCCGAGCTACAACCTTCAGAATTTCCTCGTAGCGCTCTCGTTCGTAGAGCGAATCGCTAAATGCGAGACCCGTTCGCGCGACTGCGGTCAACGAGAGAATCCACGCCGGTAGGTCGTCAATCACCCCCGATGCAGAGGCATTTACGGGATCGAAATCGTCCTGGTTGTCTCTGATATCTTGCCCCGGTCCAGCCACTTGATTCGTTCCTTCGCTCATCATAAGCCTAGGACTGCTACTCTACAGTGGTGGCCATTCAAGAGACCTGCAAACATTATGTCCTCCAAACCCTCCCATCTGGAGAGCGTCTCCAGAGGTGTCGGCTGAAAGCCAACCTCGACCTTCCGTTTGCCTGCCCGCCTGACTGCCTTTTCTACGAAGCTCGCACAAGGGTAACCAAGATCGGTTGGGAGATCCCAAAACGCAAAGATGACTAGCTAGTGGTTGGTTCCTGGGTCAAGACACGCATCCTGCGAGCCTTGGCTACACCCCAGGCAAGATGCGTTGGGCCAAGATCGGTGTCGATATCGACAGCGCTAGCTGGTAACAAACCTCGTCGCTGGAGCGTAGCTGTGCTGTCAGCACAATCGTGTTGCGACAACTCTTCTATAACTAAACGGCGAATAAGTCCCACTGGTGGCTCCTGTTGAGCCTCTGCAGGGCGGCTCAACAGGGTGCTAAGCTCGGCCTCAACCCTGTTCTGTAGCTGTTGGAGCCAATCGAGATCCACCTCTCCTTCTCGAACGAGTTCGGCCTCCAAACGAGCAAAATACGACGGTATCGCCGCCAGAAGGCCTGCAAGAAAAGCCGCTGAAATAGCATTGAACTCCTCCTGAGTTACCTCTTCGCTCAGCATCACAAAGCCCCCTCGCCTCTCTCCATCGTCTCGACTTCAACTCCAATCGCTCTCAACCAGTCTGTGGCATCGACAACTGAACTCTCATCACCTTCCAAAGTGCAGATGATCCAACCAAGATCATCCTCAACATTAGCTCGGTTGATATTAGCCATCACACCAAACCTTTTCACCAGTTCGGCAAGGACCGGCTCGCCAATCAACGCCCCCTCATACCAAAGTTTGACGATCACCTTCATCGCTGCTCTTCCTCCCAAGAACCCGATTCATGGAACCGCTCCGGAATCCCCCAAGATCGAGCGTACTATAGAGAAAGCCAAGCCGCTCGGCCTCAGAGACAATTCGCTCTCGGTTAGCCAACGCAACTTGAAAATCTTCAGGGGGTAGTTCGATCCTAGCGATATCTCCATGATGGCGGACTCTCACCTCCTGGTGACCCATGCGGTGGAGAAACGACTCAAGACGCTCCACAGCGCTTAATCGTTGGATGGTGACTGGCACTCCATATGGAATCCGCGAAGCTAGACAGGCGGAAGCCGGCTTCTCCGCAACAACCTCCAGCCCTAGCGCATGCGCTATCGAGCGAACCATCGCTTTGCCTACACCGCAAAGTACAAACGGTGAGGCCACGTGATAGTCTTTGGCCGCCTGGATCCCAGGGCGAAAATCGCCCAGATCGTCTACATTAGTTCCGACTACGACAGTGGCGTTTCGTTCACGTGCAACCGGGGCAAGCCTCTCGAAAAGGTGACTCTTGCAGACATAGCAACGATTTGGTGCATTTCTTACATAGTCTGGATCGTCGATCTCATCTGTGAGAACCTCGAGATAGTTAAGCGAATATTGCCCAGCAAACCCACGAACACCCTCAAGCTCTTCGTAGGACAGCGATGGAGACACTGCAGTAACTGCAAGAGAGTCGTCCCCGAGAATCTGGTGGCCAAGAGCAGCCAAGACCGTAGAATCAACTCCACCTGAGAGTGCTACTACGACACGTCCAACCTCTTTAAACCAGGATCCTAGCTCACCTATTTTGGCATCAACCAAGGATGTACTCACGCCCTCCACCTCTTTTTTATCCTCTCGATCGAGTACATACGGCCACCATCAGAAAGTTGTTGTTCGAATCACCCACCAGCTACGAGTGAACCAAAAACCAGCTCCGGCTCCTGGATAATTCCAACGTAGAACGGTCCAAATTCCGCATAGGTCGCAGAAGCCTCGTCATAGCGCATGGTGTAGACAACGTCCTTCAGATCATCAGGATGACGAGCAAACAGAGTAACTCCCCACTCCCAATCGCTCACACCGGTAGCTCCCGTCACCAGCTGGGTAACTCGCCCGGCGAACTTACGCCCCGACACGCCATGTTCTCCCATGAGTCGTTCACGCTCTTCAAAATCGAGCGAGTACCAATTTTGTGCCACCGCACGGCGTTTGGCCATTGGGTAGAAGCACCAGGCATCTTTACCCTTCGGCGGCAGCTTGGGATACAGCCGTGGTCGTTTTCGCTCTTCGGTGATATTCCTTGCGTACTCCGAGACTTCGGTGATCGAGAAGAATGAATCGGTGAAGAGCAATCCTGAGCGTCGCAACTCCAGCTGTAGACGTCGCAAGAGGAGGAGATCACGATCGAGAGCCATAACGGCGACCTCGCAGCGATGGCCGAGTCCCGCGACAGTAAGCACCTGGGTGCCACGCTCGACCGCCTGTTTTACCCGTGCCGTCGCTAGCTCGGGATCGAAATCCCTGGTCGCCTCTCCAAATAGATGCAGGACATTAAGACCCTCCACAACCTGAGAACTCGGGGTCTCCGACTCAGCGGTGTCGACCGCCTCGACTTTGGACGTGACCGTCATCTCTTCTTCACTCTGCATACTTACCACTACTCCTCATTAGAACAACCGCGAATAGCTTGGTTGCCGAACCAGAACATCAAGCCTCGATCTCTCTACTTTAGAAACTATGACTGCAGTAACGTCAATCACGACTGTGTCAAGGTCAATGCTTTACCGTTCGATTATGACCCGGTTGGCTGGTCAAGTTGATATAAACCAAGCACCATCAGCCAAAACGTATAATGGGCGGCACTTACTCGTACCGCCCATCAGTGTCAGAAGGTTTCCCTACTTAGAAGTCTTCCATGCCCCCAGGAGGCATGGCAGCCGACTTCTCCTCTGGCTTGTCAACTATCGCAGCCTCTGTCGTCAAGAACAGAGCGGCTATCGATGCCGCATTTTGGAGCGCCGAGCGCGTAACCTTGACAGCATCTATAACTCCAGCTGCAAATAGATCCTCGTAAATGCCGGTCGCAGCGTTAAGGCCGTCTGCCCCGTTCTTCAAAGAACGTACCTTTTCAACAACCACGCCACCCTCTAGGCCAGCGTTGGTCGCAATCTGACGCAGCGGTCCTTCAAGAGACTTGGCCACCAAACGAACGCCGGTAGCTACATCACCCTCAAGCTGCTTGTCGGCGAGTTGGGAGACTGCCTCTTGTGCGCGGAGCAGTGCCACTCCACCACCAGGAACAACTCCTTCTTCTATGGCAGCCTTCGTCGTCGAGACCGCATCCTCGATTCGATGCTTCTTCTCTTTCAACTCCACCTCAGTGGCCGCTCCAACCTTGATGATTGCAACGCCGCCACTCAACTTAGCGAGCCGCTCCTGGAGCTTCTCGCGGTCATAGTCGGAGTCGGTCGTCTCAATCTCATTCCTGATCTGTGCGATCCGCCCCTTGATATCTGCGTCGTCACCTGCACCTTCGATGATGGTGGTCTCATCCTTGGCGATCTCGACTCGTCGCGCACGACCTAGCAGATCGAGTGTGGTGTTCTCGAGCTTCAGACCCACCTCTTCAGAGATGACCTGTCCACCGGTAAGAATCGCCATATCCTGCATCATCGCCTTGCGCCGATCGCCAAACCCAGGCGCCTTAACTGCAACCGACCGGAAGGTCCCTCGTATCTTGTTGACAACCAAGGTAGCCAACGCCTCGCCGTCAACGTCCTCAGCGATAATCAACAACGGCTTGCCGGACTGCATCACCTTCTCTAAAAGCGGCAGTACATCGCGGATAGCCGAGATCTTGGAGCTGTAGTACAGAATGTATGGATCATCCAGGACTGCAGTCATCGACTCAGGATCCGTTGAGAAGTATGGAGATATGTATCCCTTGTCGAAACGCATACCCTCGACGAGATCGATCTCCATCCCAAATGTCTGTGACTCCTCAACGGTGATCACACCATCCTTACCAACACGCTCGATGGCCTCGGAAATCATTTGACCCACTTCGGGGTCTGCTGCTGAGATGGAAGCCACCTGAGCGATCTGCTCTCGCGACTCGGTCTCGCGGGCGAGATTCTTCAAAGACAGCACAGCCTCTTCGACTGCGAGCTCAATGCCAGTCTTTAGAAGCATTGGGTTAGCACCGGCGGTTACATTCTTCAAACCTTCGCGAACCATAGTCCAAGCCAGTACGGTAGCGGTAGTGGTGCCATCGCCAGCGACATCGTCAGTCTTTTTGGCTACCTCTTTAACGAGCTCTGCGCCAAGACGCTCGAACGGATCTTCGAGCTCAATCTCTTTGGCGATCGATACACCGTCATTAGTAATAGTGGGAGCTCCCCACTTCTTGTCAAGAACAACATTACGTCCCTTGGGCCCGAGGGTTACCCGCACCGCGTCAGCGAGCTGGTTCATCCCTGACTCGAGCTTACGTCGAGCCTCATCGTCGAACAGAATCAGCTTAGCCATAGCTACTTTGCCTCCATTGTGTATTTCGAAACTAGTGTCTCTATCCAAACTAGCACTCTACATGCGAGAGTGCTAACTATCTTAGCGAGGCTTTACTGCAGTCACGCCCTCGGCTATCCGTAATGTTGTCATGCGAGTTAATCGATGGGCCCGGTTCCACCTCTGCGGGCGTTCCGCAATGCAAGAGATCGGCGACCGCGACGATCATCCTGCGCGTAGCATTCACGGGACTCCTAGGATGTTAGGTCGTGGCCGTCAAAAACTCCCTCAGTCAAACGAGAACCGTTGCGCTGGTCATACCGGCTCGAAACGAAGCTCCACGACTCCCTCATGTATTGGAGATCGTCACCTCCAATCCAACCGCTATCTTTGATGAGATTATCGTTGTTAACGACTGCTCCGCCGACGCCACTGCCGCAACAACTCGCCAATTTAGAGGCGTGCGCCTCGTATCGCTCGATGACGGACAACCAGGCAAAGGTAGGGCGTTGCAAGCAGGGTGGAGGCAGTCCACGGCGGACGTCATAGTCACCTGCGACGCCGATTTAGGATCCATCCAACACGAGCAGCTGAACAGCCTGGTTAATGCGCTCGTTAACCAGCAGCAGCTCCGACTTACCAAAGCCGCCTACGGCAATCATGCTGACAGCAGTGGCCGAGTCACCGAACTCACTGCCAAACCGCTTCTTGAAGTCTTCTTTCCGGATTGCGCCGACATCCAGTCTCCTTTGAGTGGGGAGATGGCGTTTTATCGTACCGATGTCGAATCACTCGATCTGCCACAAGATTATGGTGTAGATATTGCAATCCTCCTTGACCTCGCAAAGCGTCACGGCAGAAGCTCCATCGCGGAGATTCCTTTCGGCACAAAAAAGCACCCACACCAGCCACTCTCATCACTGTCGATCCAATCCCGACAGGTTATCCGAGCCATCCTAGAACGCGTTGAGCGTCTCCATGGTGGCTTAGAAGATGCAATTCGCACCCCATCCATTAGCCATCTACTTAAGGTTTCTTCTGCCCTAGGCAACTACTGACCTTGCGAGCTCCCCAATCAGCTGGAGCGGATTGGCCAGGGAGCGCTCGATACCAAAGATCTCGGAGAGTGCATATACGCGGTGTCCAGAATGGCGTACTCTCTCTACAATCCGAGAGTCCGCTGTACCAACGATCACCACGACCTGCTTGCCTTGAGATTCAGCTAACATCAAGACCTCACCAACGACCTTTCCATCGAAGGACGTCTCATCAAGGCGTCCTTCACCGGTAAGGACAAGGTCCGCTTCACTGATCTGTCGCGAAAGCTGGATGCGACTAGCGACCTCGTCGAAGCCAGAGGCAAGGACAGCACCGAACGCCATCAATGCACCCCCCAGTCCACCGGCGGCCCCAGTGCCCGCATATTCGTCAAGATCGATCCCATACCATCGTCGGTACCAAGCATGCAACGCTACAAGTCTGGCGCTAAGGAGATCAACCTCCTTTGGCGCGGCACCCTTCTGTGGCGCAAAGACCTCCCCGGCCTGCGTGAACCGCGTTCGAACATCGAGCGCTACCCTTACCGGAACACCGTACGTTGCAAGTTTACGTTGACGCGCCCTTCGAATAAAGCCGAGCCCACCGTCGGTAACTGCAGAACCTCCGCAACCAACAAGGATCGCGGCCGGTCGCCGCCTTAGTGCCTCTTCGAGAAGGATAGCCACACCAGTCGAATCGGCTCGAATAGGATCGTTACCTGCTGCTCCTCCCACCTGGGTCAAACCGATCGTTTGTGCGGTCTCGAGAATCACTTCAACACCGCTGACGCCATGCTCCCTAAAACCCAACCTGGCAAAACAGCCCCGACCAAGAGCATCGACAGTTGGTACTTGCACAAAACGATCGGCGAGGATCTCTAAGAACCCTTCTCCCCCATCGGACAGTGGGCACTCTCTCACCTCATATGAGGAAAGAGCTCGGGCAAGTTCACGACCGATAGCTCGAGCCGACATCGTACCCTTGAAACTATCAAAAGCAGCTAGAACATTCAAGCACACCGCCTCGCCTTACGGGACTACACTAGGAGCCAGCGACAACTATGCCAAACCTCTCCCGATATCTTTTCGTCACCAACAGAGGCCCACTACAGCCCGGGCCCGACAGCCACACTTTGATAAGATCCGGAGGAGGGCTCGCCAGTGGACTCATTGGCCTCATGGATCAGGACAATGCTCAGACAATCCAGTGGCTATTCCCGATATCCGCCGAGGCTGAGCTGCAGGCTGCCAGCGAAGGGCGCTATCAGGCAGTCCAGCCAGGTTTTCACCCGGCTCCAGTCGATGCTCGCGACCATGCGACTGCCTACCAGGCGATCGCCAACGAATACTACTGGTACCTTTTCCATGGACTTTTCGATCTTAGCTTCGAACCCATTATCAACCAGGCATTTTATGACGCTTACGATCGATATCGTAGCTTCAATACTCAGATGGCCGATGCAGCGTGCAGGCTTGATCTGGCGGAGACCATGGTGATAATCAACGACTATCACCTCATGTTGATGCCTCAACTCCTACGCGAGCGCGGATTCGACGGGCCAATAGCACTCTTCTTCCACACTCCGATTTGCACCGCAGCAGAGGCGATGCTCATCCCAACTCGTCTACGTGATGAGTTGGCGCGAAGCTTTGCCGCATCCAGCGTCATAGGGTTGCACGCCGACCATTGGAGACAAAATCTCCTCGAATCCTTCGGTCACCACGGCCCCACCCTGCCGCCAACCGTCATTGCACCTCTACCTGCGGATGCTAGTGCAATCCTCAGCTCACTTACCGACGCAGACATCGCCCAGGAACGTGAACGACTCGAGCCACTATCGATGGGGCTTCCAACGATCCTGAGAGTCGACCGAATTGAACCATCGAAGAATCTTCTACGAGGAGTGTACGCCATCGACGAGATGCTGCGTCACCATCCTAGCGAGGCAGGCAATTTTCGAGCCCTGCTATTTGCCTACCCATCACGGAGCACAATACCTAAATACAGACGTCTTACTGCTGAACTTGAAACACTCGTACGCGAGGTGAACGAGCGTTGGGGACGACACGGTTGGGATCCAATCTACCTCGATCTTTCCGATCATCCATCTCGCAGCCTTGCTAGCTACCAGATCTTCGACGCCTTGCTGGTCAATCCGCTGCGTGATGGACTGAATCTCGTCGCCTTCGAAGCTGCGCTCGCTGCCAAACCTAACGCTCAAATCGTCTTGTCGACCGAGGCCGGAGCAGCCGAGCACATTGGCAGCTGGTTGGAGTTGATCAACCCACTCGATATCGGTGAGACCGCTGACGCCCTCGGCCGAGCACTAAATGGTGGTGACCTTGACCCGGTAAGATCATGGACTCGCCAAAATACCTGGACAAAATGGCTGGAAACCATCAGTGCCGCAGTTCGCTAAATTTCGTGACGCATACCTTGTTCAACCCCGATCAGCGTTGCTGGCCTTCGATTTTGACGGAACGCTAGCGCCGATCGTAGCGACTCCTCACGAGGCTAAACTTGACGAAAATATGTATCAACCGCTCCATGCCCTGGGCGAGTTGACTGACATCGCTATCATATCCGGTCGACCGACTGACTATCTGAGGCAACAATTTGCCGGCCTTCAAGTAGAAATTATCGGTAATTATGGTCGGCCTGAGCGATTGTCTCCAGAGTCACAAGCGCTCCTTCATGAGCTTATAGACCGCGCCCGTAACGAACTCCCCAGCTCTATTTTCGTCGAGTTCAAACCAAGTTCGCTAGCGCTCCATTTCCGAAATGCTCCCGACTTGGAACCTGAGGTCATCCACTGGGCGCAGATTCAAGAACGAAAACACAGCCTCTCGCTTGACTTCGGGAAGTCGGTGGTCGAATTAGCCATCATCAATAGCTCCAACAAGGGCAAGGTCCTCCATTCTCTAGCCAAAGGACGCACTGCGGTGCTATATGCCGGTGATGATTTGGGTGATATCTCCGCTCTCAAAGTACTGCAGCAATTGCAAGTGGCGACCTGTGGTCTCGCTGTGATCTCTGAACAAACTCCGCTGGAACTTTCGACTATTGCCGATGAGAGTGTGACGAGAGATCAATTGGTGAATTACTTGATCTCGCTCATACCCGGAGAGGACGACTGGGAGACTCGATAATGTCCTCATGACGCTTTCATGGACATCCAAGATCGCCCACGCGGCTTAGGCAGGTGAGCGCCCACTGGTTCGCTGTGCTGGTTGGCATGCGCACCTGCACAACCTTGGAACGCATCTCCGCGTACATGTGATTTTTAGTCACACTCGGCTATGCGTTGTCGGTATAGACAGCGGAATATAGCCTGCTACCTGCTTTTATCCTCGCCCGATGACTACACCCTCTGGTTGATGGCTTGACTATGGCCGGTTTGGCGAGTAGATGCGTAAGTTCTGCTGTCGAGGTCTGACCGATCGTCAGCTTCAAAGTTTTAGATAATTAGCTGCGCACATCCGCTTGTTCATAGAATACGTTATTCAGCCCTAGACGCAATAGATTGCGAGCATTCCGATGGACGGCGCCTTGAGCCCTCGTCATTGAAGGGAATACGCTGCAGTTCGATCAACAAAAGTTCAGAATCGACAAATGGCTCCGATAACACTTTGCAACCTTCAAAGTGCAAAGGTGGGTCCAGTTATGGGAAGTGTTCAAGAAACCTGGCGGGAGCGCAGAGAACAAATTTTGCGAGCAGCCATGGAGGTTCTCGTCAATGATGGTGCCAGTAGTTTGACAATCCGTAGCGTCGCGAAAGTAGCCGGAGTCGACCCAGCGCTGATATATCACTACTTCAGCTCCAAAGCAGACCTCTTGGAAGAGATGACCTATATTCCAATCGAGATCGCGTCAGAACTATCAAATCCAACTCGGGATCTAATCTGGAAACTCTCCCTCTTCGAACGCCAGCCAGCCGCACTCTGGATAGCCGCACTAATGATATGTATGGTTGACACGAGGGAACGTGGTTCTGAACAATTTGCTCGCCTCCTCGATCTTCTCCTCCCTAGTGGAGACCGAGCCAAGAGAACAATGGTCGTCGGACTACTGTTTGAACGACACCTGCTTCGCTCGACCGAATGTGAGGGTAAGGCACTGCGACGCTACGCTGAACTTGTTGAAGCAGTTTAGGACTGGCCAACCGAATCCGGCAACTCCCACGGATAGTCACTGTCATAGAACTGCGACGCCAATCCAGAAGGCACCTCAAGAAGCCGCAGCCGCGAGGTGTAGGCGCGCATACTCCCTCCAATCGGTTCTTGCCTCAACATCTCTACTGGAGCTCCAAACGTTGCCCAGCTGGGTGAATGATCCAGCATCAACACGCTGGGCATCCGAAGCACCTCTCGAACAAACCAACGCACCCCGGTAGCCTCCAGACGGTAGAGATCGACAGGTAGCACGACAACAACGCCGAATTCTCCGAAAGCACCAGCTATCGCAGCTTCATGGAGAGCGCAGGCTGGGCCCATCCCTCTATCGAGGAAATAGTCGCAATTCGCTGCTGTACCACCAACCTCAATGACCCTCGGTCCAACCACCTCTATGACCAGTCGAGCAAGCCACTGCGCCTGGGAGGAGGAGCCGCGATATAAGCCCGCCTTATCCCGCCCCATCCGGAGTGAGCGTCCACCAGTCAATAGGCAAACCAAGGGTGCCATCGGAACCCGGTCTACGTACAACACTTCTCCATAGTCACTACGCTACTAGAGTATGGATGTCCGGAAGCACTTGGTAGACAGCTATGGCCGTGAGATTCGAGACCTCAGAATCTCTGTCACTGATCGCTGCAACTTTCGATGTACCTATTGCTTACCCGAGGAGGGCATTGAGTGGCTCCCACGCAGCGAGCTGCTTACCTTCGAAGAAATCACAGCCATCAGCCGTGTCTTCACTGAACGTTTCTACATCGAGTCGATCAGGTTAACGGGTGGGGAGCCTACAATTCGAGCTCAACTCCCTCGTCTCGTAGCGATGCTGTCGTCGTTGACAAATCATCAAGGGCAGAAGATCAACCTATCGATGACGACAAATGGGGTTACACTCCCGTTACTTGCCGATCCACTCCGCGAAGCCGGTCTCGACCGTATCAACATCTCGCTCGACACCCTTAGACCAGATCGTTTCCTACAGATCACTAAACGTCCCCAGTTCGAACGAGTTCTGGAGGGGATCGAGGCGGCTCAATCTGCGGGTTTCGCGCCTATCAAACTCAATGTGGTGGCCATGAAGGGCGTGAATGACGACGAGATCCTTGACTTCGCCGCATTTGGACGAGACCATGACCTCCAAGTGCGCTTCATCGAGTTCATGCCACTTGACGGCGCAAACGCATGGGACCGAACCGATGTGCTCTCGGCAGATGAGATTCTCGCCCGCATCGAGAGCGTCTATCCAGTTGATCCAATCAAAAGAACAGCCGCTCCCGCCACTACCTATCAATATCGGGATGGCAAGGGCTCCTTTGGGATCATTCCTACGGTCACCAAGCCCTTCTGTGGTGATTGCGATCGGGTGCGATTGAGCGCTGAGGGCAAGATTCGAACCTGCCTCTTTGCACTTGACGAGCACGACCTTCGAGGCCTAGTCCGTAACAACGTACCATCCGAAGAGCTCGTTGCACAGATTGAGTCGATTGTCTCGACGAAGTGGGCTGGGCACTCCATTGGGCGGGTGAACTTCATACGACCATCGAAATCCATGAGTCAAATCGGTGGGTAATCGCAAAATCGCCACCGTCCGGTGAAATAGCCACCTAAAGTGTAGGCATGGCAGATCGAGAGCTCACCCACCTCGACCCATTGGGTCGCGCACGAATGGTTGATGTCACCCCTAAGGAACCTACGCATAGGCGAGCACTCGCTCGTTGCAAAGTGTTCATGAAGCCCGAGACCACCGCTCTGGTAGCGAACAATGCTGTCAACAAGGGTGACGTTTTAGGAGCGGCTCGCATTGCCGGGATTCAAGCGTCGAAACGCACCCCGGACCTCATACCCCTTTGCCACCCACTTTTGATTGGGTCTGTATATATAAACTTCACGTTGGGAGACACATTCGTGGAGGTCGAGGCTCAGGTAGAGACGGTGGACCGAACGGGTGTCGAGATGGAAGCGCTCACAGCGGCATCGATAGCTGCCCTCACGATCTACGATATGTGCAAGTCTTACGACCGCTCGATGGTAATCGGTGAGCTCGCGCTGTGGGAGAAAACCGGAGGAAAGTCGGGCATCTGGCGACGCGAAGAGGGGGAATAGACGAATGCAGCTAGTGGTGGTACTCGTTCTTGTCATCGGATGGTCTCTCATACTTGCACAACCGTTTTTTAGCGCCCGCAAACGCAAGGACTACCTGCGGTCAATTATCGCTTTTCGCCAGCAACTGATAGCCCTCGAAACCGGAATCCAAAGTCGTCCATCGCGCGGTAGCTCTCCTCGTCCTGCTAGACCCATTGCATCGTTATTGACGCCATACCGACGTAGGCAGCGAACTCTTGCATCCCTTGTCATGTCTCTGTTTATTGGGCTGATCTTGGCGACTGTAGCAGCGCCCGTTGGCATCGTCCTCACCACTATCAGCCTGGTCTCAATAGCAGTGTTTCTTACTCTTGCACGGGCGAGCCATAACGCGCTTCGCGCACGAGCACCTTATCCTCCGCAACGACGGGTTGTAGCATCCGCCGCACGCTCATCAGAGAGAGCTATCGCCTAACGACCGGATAGACTAGTCCACGCGGGGGTGTAGCTCAGCTGGTAGAGCGCTACGTTCGCAATGTAGAGGCCGAGGGTTCGAGTCCCTTCACCTCCACCCTGTGCTCTTGACCTGTGTACTTGAGGTCCCACATCTCGTGACCATCTATTATGTTCGTGCGGTACGGTCGACCTCGTTATGGACAACTCACTGGCATTGTCCCAGAATTGCGCTGGGAACCCAGATAGCCGTGGAGTGCGGGGTAGACGCAGACACTGGTAGCTGTGTCACGCAGCCTTTTAGCCGGATTCAACTGCCACTCCGACTTCCATCTGGGTGCCCGCTACGATAACAACGTGCGTCCGGATGACCTTCCTGTTATCCCTGTGCCGAGGTTCGCCCTCCGGAGGCGCCCTGGCCCAAGTGGGACCACCGCTTCTAGGTGCTT
This sequence comes from Ferrimicrobium sp., assembly GCA_027409005.1. Classification (GTDB taxonomy): domain Bacteria; phylum Actinomycetota; class Acidimicrobiia; order Acidimicrobiales; family Acidimicrobiaceae; genus Ferrimicrobium. The sequence goes on from DAHZQE010000216.1 coordinate 16,579, forward strand.
GAGCCTCGGGTCAAATTCCTCAGCTACGCTGGGGCCAGATTAGTCAAGCATTTCCACTGGTCGATCGCTTTCAAACGACAGTCGAGAATCGGCTACAAATCGCCGATCAGGTGCAAACAAGCCGCTAAATTGCAGTCAGCACAGCCAAGCGGGACTCCGCGTCCAACTTGGTGAGTAATTCCAGAGGATAGTGAAGTGTCTGGAGCGCGAAGAGAAAAGGAGTACCTATTAAATGCGTAGGTATTTTGAAGCGGTGCGCCTTGATGACAGATAACCAGCTGCAGCGCGAAAAAGAGCTAGCAGCCAAGACGGCGGCAGACCTCGTCGAAGCCGGTATGTCAGTAGGCCTCGGAACAGGAACGACAGTCGCGTGCCTACTTCCGATCCTCGCTGCTCGACGACTATCCATCCGTTGTGTCGCCACCTCACCACAGACCGAAGAACTCGCTCGTCAGCTAGGCATGAGAGTGGAGCCATTCACTGATGTCCGCAGTCTCGATATCGCAATAGATGGTGCAGACCAGATTGCTCCTGACGGATGGCTCGTCAAGGGAGGAGGAGCTGCCCACACGCGCGAGAAGCTGGTAGCCATCACCGCCGCTCGATTTATCGTGATCGCGGACTCTAGCAAACCAGTGGATATCTTAAACGGTCCGCTGCCGATAGAGCTTCTTGCCTTCGGGTTGGGGTCAACTCTTCGTCGATTGGGCAACGTCACTTTGAGGAATTTGCCTCCCAGTCCAGATGGGGGCATCATTGGAGATTACCACGGTCCCCTTGACGAACCCCGAGCTACCGCTACTTGGCTGTCTGGCACTCCAGGACTTATTGAGCATGGGCTATTTCCACCTGAGATGGTGAGTACGGCCATCATCGGACGCGGCGAACAGGTCGAGGTGCGCAACTACCCTCGCTCCTGACCGTCCGATACTCATCAGCAATCCGTGTTCATGGGCGCCAGCCGCTCTGAAATACATATACATCTATATGCACCTCTTTTGTCTTCGCTCTCCAGCCGCCTTTGCGTGTTCTGCCCTATCCACAGGGACAGAACTAGGGCGAGTCGGTGGTTG
>DAHZQE010000237.1:0-2181 GCA_027409005.1 Ferrimicrobium sp.
TCCTTGGCACGTTCATCGACAGGAAGTGCGCTTATATCTATCCCTTTAAAAATAACCTGTCCTTTGTCAATCTGATAGTCTGAACTTCCCATGATCGCATTGGCAAAACTCGACTTGCCAGATCCGTTGGGACCCATAATCACATGCAGCTCTCCAGGGGCGACCGTGAGCGAGAACCCCTTCAGGATGGTAGTGCCAGCGGCCGAAACCCATAGGTCACGCGCTTCAAACAAAGATTGGACAGTCACGCTCCCAGTCTAGTGGCAATTAACCCTATCGCGATAGTGCAATTGCACGGCACTTGACGACATCTCCGGTTTTCCTCTGGTAGGCTTTACGTCAACTATCAGCCAGAGAGGTAGGTGGAAGAATGCGCATTGAAGTCGACTACGACAAGTGCCAATCCAACGCAGTGTGCGAGGGTCTCGCGCCGTCGGTCTTCGAGGTCAGAGACGATGGTTTTCTCTACGTCATCAATGAAAATCCACCAGAGGACCTTCATGCGGCGGTACACGCAGCAAAAGAACAGTGTCCAACACAGGCAATAAGCGTGAGCGACTAACAGCGTGCGTCGCCTGGTCGTGGTGGGAGGGGCACTCGCTGGACACCGGTCAGCGGTCCATGCTCGGCGCCTTGACCCAGATCTCGACATCACAGTGCTCGCCGCCGAGGACGAGCTCCCATATCAACGTCCACCCCTATCTAAGGGTTACCTGCTTGGCACCGTATCATCCCAACGAGTTCGGCTTCGCGGTGCTGGGGAAGGCTATCGTCTCCTCGCTGCGAATCCAGCCATCGGCCTTGACCTCGCTCAATCCAGTGTTCTCACTAGCGACGGCATCCAATCATTTGATCTGCTCATCATAGCAACTGGAGCTCAACCCCATCGACTCGAAGGGTTCCCCCCTGATCAGGACGTGGTCTACCTGAGGACGGTCGGAGATGCCAATCTGCTGAAGGAGGCACTAGCCCGGATTCACCATCTCACGATCGTTGGTGGTGGCTTCATCGGAGCGGAGGTCGCTGTGAGTGCTCGACGGCTGGGGGTGGAGGTAACCATCGTCGAACAGAGCGCTCACCTACTATCGCGAGCCGTCGGACCGGGTGTCAGCAGGCTCATTGAAGAGAATCTCCAACGACTTGGGGTCGAGTTGGCGCTGGAGTCGACCACGAAACTTGAAGCCGTCAATAACCGACGGCTTGTCCGTGATGGAAGTCGTGAATGGCTCACCGATCTGGTCGTCGTTGGCGTTGGCGTTCATCCCTCTACCGAGTGGCTTGGCGGCGCCCTTCCTCTGCGAGAGGATGGAGGCGTAGCAGTGAACGAATTTGGGTTCGTCGATGGCTTTTCGCAAATCGCAGCTGCCGGGGACGTAGCGAGTTGGCATCACCCCCTATACGGGCGTCCATTGCGCTTTGAGCACTTCGAGGTAGCCGCCAACCAAGCTCTTCACGCAGCCGAAGCTCTCGTTAGCGACAAGCACATTGCATATACGGATATCCCTTTCGGATGGAGCGATCAAGGTGAGCTCCTGGTTCAGATACTTGGCGTACCAAGCCCCGGCCTCGCCGAAGAGGAGGAGTCGGTAGACGGCGGAAATATGTTCCTGTATCGACGCGATGATCGCATCGAAGGTGCGATACTCGTCAATGCACCCGAAGAACTCACCACCCTGCGAGACCGTATTCTCTCCTCATTGAGCAGCTAATGACCTGACGGAGTCACCACATCAAACCCTCATCGCGGGAGGCTCTGTCACCTCCTAGTGCCGACAGGGCTCAATCTACAACGTTGTGTTCGGCAGTCTCGACGCCAAACTGTTGATAGCCCGAGCCTTCGAGTTCGATCGCTAGATCCATCCCGCCCTCGGCGACAATCTTACCTCGGACCAGAACAACCACACGATCTGCTCGAATCTCTCTCAGCAACCGGGGATAGTGCGTGATAAGCAGCAGAGCAGTACCCTGCTCCTCGTTCAATCGCTGCAATCGACGAGCAACGTCACGTAAGGCATCAATGTCGAGACCAGAATCGATCTCATCGCCAATGACGAGTGACTGCGGAACCGCGCTCACCAACAAAGTCTCAAGCTTCTTCTTCTCTCCTCCTGAAAGGTCGACATTTACCCATCTGTTGAGAAGAGTCTGGTCTAAGGATAGGTCCACGGCCTCGGACACGAT
>DAHZQE010000247.1:0-4109 GCA_027409005.1 Ferrimicrobium sp.
CAGCGACAACCAGCGACGAACCCTTGCCTACGCTAGTCGTCGAACTCCCAGAGGTCGACGCTGATCCACACGCGGCGAGCGCAACGCTCATCGCGCCGACAAGCACAACCGACTTACCAATCTTTACTCGCAAGACTTCCCCCTATCACTCAATGGCGCAGTCGCCTGGCCATCCCCTACCACAAGAAGTCAACCGCTTCCAGTGGATACTGTATCCAGGATACAGTTTTAACAAGATCGGTGTGGGAAAATAACAAAATATTTTCAATCTTCGGTCGACTCGATCCTCCAACCGTCAAAACCGGCCCTCGATGGCGCCGCCAATCTATGGTGACCGGATATCATCGCGAAGACATAAATGGCTTTGATCACCTACTATACGACATAAGGTGCCGGTTGGACTCTACCAAACCTCCGCCCCCACGCAACGGCAAATTCTTGTCTCAGAAGAGTTGACACAGGCCCGGCTGGTTTTGCGTCTACGCAACCGAGTCCTACGCCAGGACCCCGGCGTACAAGAACTGAGTACCACACCACCAACTACTCGGTCACCGAATTTGTGGCAGAGACGAAAGCGAGACCCCGTTGGGACCCAGAGCGCTCACTCAGGTCTTGCAAGATCTTTTACACCTCAGGAAACAAGCAAATGTGCTTCGATTCTCATAGCCAGAGGTCGATGGCTCGTCCTGGATGGATTCAAAACGTCATCTAAACTGGGTCCACATTGGTCGACAGTCTCTACTATCACCGCAAAGCATCATCATTACGGATTCACTTAGACGGTGCAAAGCACGAATAGCAGTTATACAACCGCCTCTCGCTGGACAGTCAGAATTCTGGCCATAGTCCACAACGCGAATGACTCCGTGTTCACCACAGCCGATGAGACCCAAACCGAGAGCTGCTCCAAATCATCACGTCCGAAGTGGAAGGCCTCCTTGTCCTTTCGGATCAATCGCCTCGATAGATAGATCCCGAAGTGGGAGTTTCTCGCACAACTATTGACGACAACGGCAACAGGTTCTTAAGCTGGCTCCAAATCCAGATGGCAAGATGCTCGCTGGTCGGATTGGTGAGCCCTTCGATTTCATTGAGCAAATGATGATCCAACTGGGAGCGAATGGGTGCAAAAGCCCCCGTAATGTCTGCAAAGTCCATCACCCAGCCTGTAACTGCATCCACCTGACCCGAGACGTGCACCTCGACCCGATAGGAGTGTCCGTGGAGCTGGGCACACTTGTGTCCTTCACTGACGTTAGGTAGGCGGTGCGCCGCCTCGAACGTAAATTCCTTAAAAATCTCCACTATCGAATCCCCGTATATTTATGAGTCTGAAGGCTCAGCCTCCACTGTGGATGAGCAAGGCAATAGTCGATGGCACGCGCTGTGTTTTCGGCCCTCTTTGGTCCGTCCATAGGTTGCAGTAGAAGGTGATCGAACTGCAACTCCTCGAACAACTCCGGAGGGGCCAACGCCTGCGGGTAGACCAACTTTAGTTCGTCTCCCCGATCCAACACCAGTGGAGCACCAGCCTTCGGGCTCACGCAGATCCAATCGAGTCCACGAGGAGCAGGCTGAGTTCCATTTGTCTCCACACCCACCGCGAACCCTTGATCATGCAACGCATCGACAGCTCTTTCATCGAGTTGAAGCAACGGCTCCCCGCCGGTACATACGACATAGGGCTTACTCCTCGTATGGCTACTGCCTTCCCAGGAGGATGCTATCGCACTGGCAAGATCGATGGCGCTTGCGAATCGTCCTCCACCTGGTCCATCGGTACCGACGAAGTCAGTGTCGCAGAACTGGCAGATTGCCTGAGCACGCTGCGACTCCTTGCCGGTCCAAAGATTACATCTCGAGAAACGGCAGAATACGGCTGGCCGACCTACTTGCATGCCCTCGCCTTGGAGGGTATAGTAAATCTCTTTGACTATGTAGGCCATCAAGCAGCCATTTTGAGTGTCATGAAGTCTTCCAAATCCATCTCCACTGGGTCCATGGAGGACATGTACGCCAGCTTCGAAAATACCAAAAAAATATCTCTAGCAAACATCCAAATTTCATTCGACAACTTCGCCCATAGTTGAGGCTACTAACTCCGCAACCTTGGTTGGACTCCAAAGCAAAACCAGTAGTCGAGTCATTTCTACAACCAGAGAGGGCCATGGCCGGTTGAGTGGTCAACTGGCCTCCTAACCATAGATAGCTATTACCTTCGCTATCAAGGTTAATCGCGCCAAGCACTGGGTTTGTGTGTGGAACGCGAGAGTCTGCCAGAATTAGGGCACAGGCTAATGGTCGAACTCCGAGACAACCATGCAACAACCCGCGCTGCACTTGAGTCGACTAGGTTTCGTCAATAACATGATCTTCTGAAAGAATGGACCGGCCGTCAGCACCACTCACTCTACTTCGGGCGACATCCCGGAAATCGTTAGAGCAGTCGTGATGTCCCGACCAATCCTAGTCCACGCCGACCTATCTCGACGAATAGGCGAAAGGTTTAAATGCTCAGGGTCTGTAAGCTGGCATCATGGAAAACGCGACCAATGAATTGCTAACAGGCTGGAAAACTCTCGCGAATGAACTGTCGCACTCACTTCACCTCTCAGTTCCACCAGTCAGCATCACCTTCTCAGACGAGTCTCCAGACTCAGTACCTGCCTTCGATGAACCTATGTCCTCGCCATCTGACGATGGACGTGCCGGGAGGGTTCCTGCTAGCTGTGTATTCTGGGTGAAAGCTATCGCTGCAACCTTCACCACCTCGCCCAAGGATCATGGCAACTGTTCTGTCGGCCGATACACTCACGGACTGGCCTCATTCGCAGAGGTCGCCGACAACGCCGACATTGCTGCACTGCTTGAATCGGGATGGGTCGATGGCACCGACGTCGGAAAGATACCAGCGATCTCAAAACGAGCCAACGCCATCAGCTATGGTCCACTTACTGACGCCCGCTTCGCACCTGATGTTGTTTTGTTGAGGGTAAACGGCCGCCAGCTCATGGTGCTCTCTGATGCAGTGCCGGAGCTACGCATCGAGGGAAAACCTCAATGCCATATCGTGGCATTGGCCAAAGAGTACAATCAGGTGGCCGCAAGTGTTGGCTGTGCCCTGAGTCGAGCTAGAACCGGAATGGGCCCAGATGAGATGACTGTTGCCATCCCTGGCTCGCGACTGGCTTCGGTGGTCCAAGCTGTCCGGCAGACCGCGGCGGTGGATACGGTTGTTGCCAAGTATGCAGCAGACGATGCCAAGCGTTTTAAAGTGCGCCAATAATCAGTCAACAACACCCTGGCCTCCAGCAATGTGGTTAACATCGCACCCATTCTTCGCCAACACCTCTGGCGCCTATGGGTGGAGTGGAGATTATCCTCTTTGCGTCGGCACCTCATCTTCAGCTGGACCAAGCAACGCGGCTGGGCACCCGAGGTTCGGTCACGGTTCAGCTCACAAGCTAGGCATCTCTTTCTCCACGTCCTTGGAGGCTACCAACCTGGAAGGATTGATCAGATTCACCGCCAGTAGCCTCGTCTCAGTTAAAACCTGGCAGGCTACTCTTCGCCTGGTGCAAAGATTAAGGATACGTTGTGGCCTCCAAAGCCAAAGGAGTTAGACAGCACAAGCGCACCGGGCTTAATCTGTGAGGGAGCAAAAAGTAGTCCTGATGGCGCACCGGCGGTGTCCGGCTGTTCGATGCCGGTATTGGCCGGCATCATATGAGTACGCAACACCTGTACCGACAGAGCGGCCTCGATGGCCCCCGCAGCTCCGAGAGAGTGCCCTAGCGCACCTTTGACAGAAGAGACAGGAACGCCGTCACCCAATACCCTCAACAGAGCGGCAACCTCAGCAGCATCACCGAGTTTGGTGCCAGTCGCATGAGCACTGACATAGCCAATATCTCGAGAGGTGACTCCCGCCGACTCCATCGCCATCCTCATGACGCGTTCGGCACCCAACCCTGATGGTTCAGGGGCGCTCACATGATGGGCATCGTTGCCGGTTCCAAAGCCCACCAGGTACGCGTATATCTGAGCACCGCGAGCACGTGCTAATGCCTCACTCTCGAGTACGAAAAATGCGCCTCCTTCTCCAAGGG
>DAHZQE010000251.1:0-3329 GCA_027409005.1 Ferrimicrobium sp.
TCCTTGCTGTTGTCCGGCTAATGCGGACATGGGCGTGGCCCAAGGAAAGTCGATAAGAGGTAGGAGATAGCATGGTGAGCCGAGCATGGCTTAGTCGTGGGGCAGACTGGATGCCGGCTACCGTCTTTGCATCCACAGCAACTGCCCCACCAATAGCGTGTCTAACTCGCACGATGACGTTTTGAAGAAGGTTCCTCTGAGAAAGCGCGAGAAGTGAACCCCAGCTTGGCACGGTCACAGCCGTGCTGCTCTGATAGGCAACACCCTGGTATGCGCTGTTGCGAAACACGACAATGGAGCGCGAGTCCATCACCTCCTTGAGATCACGTTGGGTGTGCAGCCAGCTATAGAGGCGCCAATCAACCGTCTTTTCGAGCACCACGTACTTCACGCCTAGTGGAGTCAGGAGAGAACCAAAATAGTGCGTTTGCGAACCGTGATCAATCGCGTACTGAATGAAACTCGACTCGCGCGATGTGGCTGATGTGGGGATATTTGGCAGTTGAACGTTATCACCTGATATAACCGGCCTAGAGAAGAATCCTGGATAGAGGTTGGCGACTACGCGATTCTGCGTGAAGGGATAAGAGAGGTACTGATGCCACGGAAAGGCAAGTACACGACCATCACCGGTCCCCATCAGTCGATTAGCTGCGTACCAGGAGGAGGGATAGTGGCTCGTCTTTACCTGACCACTGATGCCCCAGAAGAGAAGGGGTTCGTAAGCCAGTACGACTATCGCTGCAATCGCGACCGTTACTATCTTCGCAGCCTTGCCTTGAGCACTGAGATGGAGTGCCTCCACCCCCCAACCGAACCCAATCGCATAACTGAGCGCTAACAACATCGAGAACTTCTCGGGCTCGCGCATGATATTGAAGTAAGGGACATGTAGGTACATCCAGGTAAAGAGCCCACCAAATGGACCTTGAGAGCCCATAGCCAGAATTGCGCCTCCTATTCCGATCACTACAAGGAGACTCACGACTTGCTGATCGTTCCAAGAGCCCTTGGATCGTCGCCAATGAACGATATATCCATAGACGATGACCACCAAAAGAACGATGAGTAGGATCGGCCAACCCGTTATCACCTGTTTCGCCAGCGTTGGACCGAGACGCCAGAATCCATAGAGGCCGATCACGTTGACAAAGAGGCCAAGATGTGGATCTGCCGTGGTGCGAAAGGCCTCTAGATTTCTCGGCCCCACCTTTAACCCTACGCCACCGACTCCTCCTGCCACAAGGACATAGATAGTCGCCAGGAAGGCGACGAGCATGCTAAGGGCGATCCCGAGAATAACTCGCCGACGACCTAGATTCATCAAACCCACCACGGCAACAGGTAGCGCGAATATCCAGGCGAAGTGCGGAGCACAGGAGAGCAGGACAACCCACCAAAGCCCCACTTTGAGCCAACATCTCCACCCACCGCTTCTCGCCTCTATCAGTGCTCTGATCCCCAAAGGAAGTATCGCATAGCCGAGCAGGATCCCGATCTGACCTGCATATAGACGATCAAAGACAAACGGATTCACACAGAACAACAGCTGCGCTGCGGTGATCCTTACCCAACTGGCGGCCGGAGTGACGCTAGCTAGTCTTCCAATCGAGACCGATGCGACGACAAAGAATCCAATGATCTCGATGACCGCTACCCAGGAACCGAGCAGGCGCGAGAGGACTGCTTCGACAATACCGAGCGGGAGGGATGCCACCAGACCGCCAGACAACCCAAATACCGAGTTTGGAAGGATGGCACCGTGAGGAGAGGGAACCCAATCTAAGAATATCACCCATCCACGGCCGAACCAAGGCAGGCACACCAGCACTCCGACGACCAACCCGACACCGGTTGCGAGGAGTAGGCACCTACCACGCACCCGCCAAACAGAATTGGGCGCTATCTCCGTTGCAGTTGTTGCCAAACCATCGTCCTCATAACAACCTTGCTCACAAAACACGGCCCTCGTCTCGACCGAGCAGTGGGGATATGCATGCTCCGTCTATACCCAAGCCGATTACCTCGATGATCAGCATCAAACGAGTTCGAGCCTAGCGCAGCGACGCCATGTCTCTGTGTCGAGTCCGGTTAGATTTGCGACATCCAACCCACCTAGATGGCCCAGTCTTGACCTCGGAGTACCAAAGAGCACGCGAAAACCGACACCCGATAGACATTGGATTGCATCGAGGCAGACGAGGGGCGGCGTGAGCATAGTGAAAGCGATACGATTGCAGAGGTTGTCAGATATCTACAGGCCTAACATATACGATCTCAAACAAGGCGATCTCGAAACGGGCTAGGCAGCTTGTTGGTGCTCTTTGCATCGTCGTCTAATTTTAGCCACACCCCTTAACGGCCTCCGGCGTGACCAGCTCTCCTGTGTGCCAGCTATTGCTCAAAGAAGACTGCCAAGATTCACGACGGCAACCGCGATGCGAGTGTAACCTTCTGTTCGTTTCATGACCGTCCTCTTTCGCCCTAGGAGCAATGAACAGATAGCGAAACATGAAAGCAACTCTCCAGGCAACAAGGATGGGGTCGCTGAGTAGGCATCCCTTGAACTCGGAATCCAATCATTATCGGAGACAGAATCAGCAGGAGGTCGCCGACCGTCGAAGAGTAAGAGCCGACAATCACTCATCGCTATCGGTGGGCACGGATAGCGATGAGCAAGTTAACAGCGGCATCAACTGCAAATCACCCCAACGCGCCTGTGACCAAGCACGTTCATCGAGGATCTGGCAGCCGATTCTGTATAACCGAGACACATTACGCTAAAACTCGGCAGTAGCTACCGCGGCGAGCTCATAGTCGCTCGCGCAATCATGAGGCCACCTACCTCATCATCAACAAGACGAGTACGAGCTACCGATGCTCCGCCTCGGGGCCTATTCCGCAATCCCGACGATAGGTGCCGCTAACGGATTAGGACCTCCAAGGCCAGTCAACCCAAGCGATGAACTATCACCAAGGAAGTCGGCTGAACCGAAACTGTAGATGAAACCGGCCTTCGTGGCGAGCCAATACCCCTGGCCGTTGGCGGTTGGTACCATACCGACTACCGCTGACACCAACGGATGCGACCCGCTCAGGCCAGAGAGGCCGAGAGAGTAAGTACTGCCATAGTAGCCCGCGTTACCGAAGTTAAAGACTCCACCGTCGGCTGCGACTAGCCAGTATCCCTGACCGTTTGGAGTGGATTGGATACCGACGATCGGAGCATTCAAGCGATGCGATCCAGTCAGACCAGTGAGACCATCAGAGTAAGTATTGCCATAGAAGCCCGCGTTACCGAAGTTAAAGACTCCACCGTCGGCTGCGAC
>DAHZQE010000181.1:0-4644 GCA_027409005.1 Ferrimicrobium sp.
TTCTGGTGCCAGGAGTTCTGGTGCCAGGAGTTATCGTGATGAGAGAGTGGAGGTAGCCGCTGATGCTGGCGCACTACCTCCTTGCGAATCACGTCCTGACACAGGCACCCTCTGGTTGCCATCAATCCTGGCCAAGAAAACCATCGATCCCAACGACCAAGCGATCGAGTCCGGTAACTCGATCTACGGCCAACAAAACTCCTGGTACAAATGAAGATCTGTCATGGGAGTCATGACGGATCGTCAACGTCTGGCTAGCGGTTCCAAAGATAACCTCATGGTGCGCAACAGCCCCACGAAGACGCAGAGAGTGGATGCGTACATCCCCATCAACCACACCACCTCGTGCACCCTCAACTTTTAGATTACTCGTCCTATCTTGAAGAAATCCGGGCTGGTTCGCCACTCTGCGTGCATCGGTAATCCTCATAGCAGTCTCAAGTGACGTTCCAGATGGCGCATCAACCTTCTGGTCGTGATGTGCCTCCACAATCTCCACGCTCTCAAAAAAAGGCGCACACATAGCAGCACAACGCATCATCAGAATGGCACCTATCGAGAAGTTGGAGGCGATCACGCAACCCACACCCTCGAACGCCTCACCTAGGCGTCTCATCTCGTCGTCGGTAAATCCAGTCGTTCCCACCACCGCTGGTATCTGGGCCTGAGCAAGCTTTAGCAGATTATGAAAGGAGGCGCGCGCCTCGGTAAAATCTATTACCACCTCCGGCGCCTCGGAGATCAACGCCTCGACGTCACGACGGGCGATGAGCCCGGCTGCATTCCTTCCGAGCATCTGACCAAGATCAATCCCGGCGAGCTTCGGGTCTACAGCTGCAACCAGCTCATACCCAGGCTCCTCGAGAATCGCGCGACATACGCTGGAACCAACCTTACCACCCGCACCGAGCACTCCAATTCGCATGTCAGTCATGCTAGCGGGAGCTTCAACTAAGCCACGATTGCAGAGTCACAGCCGTCAGCACCTTCGACGGTCTCCATCCTCAAGGTTGCCCTATCGAATCCAATTTAACTGTATGCATCTGCTCGAGCAACCGATCCCAGCTCCGCCTGCACCTCATAGACGAACAAGAATGACGACTGTTGATCTCCCCCAACCTAGAGCCAAATCCAGCAGCCACAACCTTGCGACCCACTGCTACCAAAACATAGCTGACCCGGCACAGAAGGCCGGGTCAGCTTAGATCAACTCTACCAAAATCAGCTAGCCGAGATCGCCGATCTCACGCGCCAGCTCGGTCTCAAAGGAGTCCTCGAATGAGACGCGATTCGACGGTGCAGCAGCCGCAGCTTGCTTGCTGACAGGAGCAGCAGTGCCGGTGGTATCACTAACACTAGAGCTAGCGCCAGTGTTCTCATCGATCAACGACAGAGCCAGCTTGCCTGAAGGATCGATCTCGTCAACTCTGACCGAGATCTCTTGATTGAGCTCCAGTACGTCCTCTACTCGGTCGACACGCTTGCCACGCCCCAACTTGGAGATATGAACAAGACCATCGCGACCGGGAAGAATGTTGACAAAGGCACCGAACTTGGTGATTCCGACCACCTTACCAAGATATACAGCACCCAAGGTAGCCTCAGGTGGATTCAGGATAAGTTCAATGCGTCGCTGAACCTCCTTGACCATCTCGCCATCCTTGGAGCCGATAACGACGCGACCAACGCTGCCATCATCATCAACCGAGATATCACACCCCGTGTCGAGCTGCATGGCGTTGATGTTCTTGCCCTTTGGACCGATGATCTCACCAATCTTATCCATTGGGATCTGGATGGTGACTATGCGAGGCGCCGTCGCGGCTACCTCTGCGCGAGGGGCAGAGATCGTCTGCTCAATGACGTCGATAATCTGCATACGTGCTGTGTGGGCTTGCTTGAGTGCAGAGGCAAGTACATCCGCTGGAATACCATCGATCTTGGTATCTAGCTGCAGTGCCGTGACAAAGTCACGAGTTCCTGCAACCTTGAAATCCATGTCTCCGAAGGCATCCTCAGCTCCGAGAATATCGGTGAGGGTGACGTACTTGCCATCCTCATAGATCAGACCCATAGCAATGCCGCCAACAGGAGCTTTGATCGGAACTCCTGCATCCATGAGCGACAAGGTGGATCCACATACCGAAGCCATCGAGGTCGAGCCGTTGGAGCTTAGTACCTCAGAAACGAGACGCAAAGCATAGCTAAACTCCTCTTCGGAAGGTACAACTGGGGCGAGCGCGCGCTCAGCAAGTAGCCCGTGACCGATCTCTCGACGCTTAGGACCGCGCATAAACCCAGGCTCACCAGAGGCAAATGGCGGCATATTGTAGTGGTGCATGTACCGCTTTGAGTCCTCGATGCCAAGCGTATCGAGCTGCTGATTCATGCGTGGCATCCCAAGAGTACACACGTTGAGCACCTGAGTCTCTCCGCGTTGAAACATCCCAGAACCATGCGCAGTAGGAATAAGTCCAACGGTAGCCGACAAAGGTCGTATCGTTGAGGTATCGCGACCATCGATGCGAACTCCATCGTTGACGATTCGTTCACGTACAACAGCCTTGAGGAGCGAACGAAGCGCAGACTTGATGGCGCCTGCCTGATCCTCGAACTGCGAAGAGAGGGCCTCTTGAACCTCTGCATTGATGCTCTCGATCGCGGTGGCTCGCTCAAGCTTGTCCGCGATGGCATTAGCAGTAACGAGCCTGGCACGAGCCGCGGTTTGAACGGCTTGCGCAATCTCATCGCTGTAGTCCGTTACCGGAGTCCAACTCATCGGCTCTCTTGGGGTAGCCTTGGCGATCAGTTCTTGTTGCAGAGCTATCGACTCAGCTATCCAACGCTTAGCCTCGACAAGTCCGGCTGCGACGACCTCCTCCGTAGGGATGGCACCCTTGGACTCGTAGGCCTTCCAGGTAAACTCCGTGCCTCCAGCCTCAACCATCATGACGGCGACATCGGAGCCGTCACTAGTCATGCGTCCAGCAACGACGAGCTCGAATGAGCTCTCGTCACCCTCTTGATAGGTCGGGAACGGTATCCATCGTCCGTCGGCCGCCAAAGCGATGCGCACCGCTCCTATAGGTCCTTGGAACGGAATACCCGACATCATGAGCGCCGCCGAGGCAGCATTGATAGATAGAACATCGTGCGGATTGATCAAGTCGGCACCGAGAATAGTGACCACTACGTGAACATCGTTACGAAAACCATCAGGGAAGCAAGGACGCAACGGACGATCGATCAATCGACACGTCAAGATGGCCTGATCGCTGGCGCGACCCTCTCGGCGAAAGAACGAACCTGGGATTTTTCCAGCGGCATACATCCTCTCCTCAACGTCCACCGTGAGTGGGAAGAAGTCGATACCATCCTTTGGCTGCTTGCTAGTGGTGGCCGTTGCGAGCACCATGGTATCGCCAAGCTGGGCCACAACAGCTCCATGAGCCTGAGGGGCAAGAAGTCCGGTTTCAAAACGAATCAGGGTATCCATACCCGTGAACTGACGCTCGACACTGATTGCCGACATATTTCTCCTTATTTACGATTGCTGATTCTGAAGCAAACGCGACTAACGGCGCAAGCCAAGACGGGATATCAAAGTACGGTAGCGCTCAACGTCTTGGTCACGCAGGTAGTCGAGAAGTCGTCGACGCCGTCCAATCATCATCATCAGTCCACGGCGCGAGTGATGGTCACCCTTGTGCACCTTGAGATGCTCAGTAAGCTGAGCTATCCTGTCGGTAAGGATGGCGACCTGAACCTCTGGGGAACCGGTATCACCCTCACGAGTCTGATAGCTCGTAATGACATCTTGCTTGGTCGACATACGTAGTCATTCCTCTTCTAGATCTGGACCCGCCAGATTGACGTTTAACTTACAAGTACGGCGACCATCATAGCGGCTCAGAACGAACAAGACGGCCAGGCCTCAACTGCTGCCACTGCATCTTGGACATCACGCTCCATTTGCTGCCGAAAGACGGCTTCAGAGTCAAAGACCTGCTGATCTCGAAGCTTTGCAACGAAAAGGACTGGAATCTCGCGTCCGTAAAGATCCTCATCCGCCCCAACGATAAAGACCTCCAACAGTCGAGCGCCTCCGTCGGGGTAGTACATAGGTCGTGTTCCAAGCGAAATCGCCAATGGATACCGCTGTTCACCAAGGTAGGTGTAACCTGCATATACCGCATCAGGCGGCCTCACAAACCCATCACCTAGACTAACGTTCGCGGTCGGGAAACCGAGGGTGCGACCCCTTCGATCGCCCGATACAACAACCCCTTCGAGCCCAAAAGGGTGTCCTAGCAGAAGGTTGGCAAGATCTAAACGACCCTCCTGCACGAGAGATCGAATCAGTGTCGCCGAGACGACTGTGGAGGCTTCGAGCGGTGTTGAGTCGTCTACCTCCCCGACGGTCAACAGACGCGAACCATGCACTGTGAACCCAAGACTCGTTCCCTGCTGCTCGAGGTCGGCTATCGAGCCTGCACCTTTGGCGCCGTAACTGAAGTTCTCGCCGACGTAGACGGCCACCGCAAGGAGGTGGAGGTAGGAGGCGAGAACCTGGACCCACGTGGCCGTCATGCGTGCCTCTCCCCTCCGGTGGCGGCTCCGGGATCGGGCTGCCCCGCGTGCCAG
>DAHZQE010000278.1:0-3741 GCA_027409005.1 Ferrimicrobium sp.
GCTGTACGGCAGCAACGGCGTGCGGAAAGTTGACGCTCAACACGCTGCGCTATTGAATGGCATTGCGAGTCATGTACATGACTACGATGATACCCATCTTGCGACCATCATTCATCCCACGGGACCCGTAGCTTCGGCTCTACTGGCATATGCCGAGTACAAAGGCGCAGTATCTGGAAGTGATATTCTCTGTGCTCTGACGGCCGGCATCGAAGCCAGCTGCAAGATCGGTTTGTCAGTCTGGCCAGAGCACTATGACATTGGCTGGCACATTACGTCGTCCACTGGGGCTATTGGTGCGGCCGTTGCGGTCGGTAAGATCATGCGGCTCAGTGAGGAGCAGATGGCGCATGCGATCGGTATCGCAGCGGTGCAGATTGTGGGCTTGCGAGAGATGTTCGGCTCAGACACGAAGTCATTCCATCCTGGTCGGGCAGCCCAGAGCGGCTTGCTGGCGGCACTTTTGGCCCAGAAGGGCTACACAAGCTCTCTACAGGCGCTGGAAGCTAAGCGCGGATGGGCCAATGTTGTCGCTGGTGGCGGAACGCCGAAGCTGCAGGAATACTTGCAGGAGCTAGGCGCGAAGTGGGAAATTGAGAGCAATGCCTTCAAGCCCTTCCCGTGCGGCATTGTCTGTCACCCGGCAATCGATGGGTGTATCCAGATGCACCACGAGCTCACTCGCAAAGGATTGGCTGTCGGGGACATTGCAAAGGTGGAAGCAAAGGTGCATCCGCTTGTCATTGAGCTGACTTCGAAACGCACGCCTCGGGACGGTCTAGAGGGCAAATTCTCTGTCTTTCACGGGGCTGCTGTGGGACTGCTGTATGGCAAAGCAGGGCCAGCGCAGTATGCAGACGAGGTGGTAACCAGCAAGGAGGTCGTGGCGCTGAGAGACAGAGTGAACGCTATCGCCGACGAGCAGATGCCAGCAGATGCTGTTGAGCTCACGGTGCGATTCAGTGACGGAACCGTGATTGAAAAGAGGGTGGATCACGCTGTTGGGAGCCTCGAAGTTCCTATGAGCGATGAGCAGCTTACGGAGAAGTTCATGGATCAAGCGGGTCTCGTACTGGGGACAGGAGCAGGTGCTGCGAGTGAGAAGGCCTGGAAGATTGGTGAGGAAGGAGATGTTACTGTAGCGTTAGGACGATTCTAGGCCACCTAAATCATGGGAGCGAGCTCTTCCGTGAACAGCATTGATCGGGAAGGTTGATCCCTGCATCAATGTCCCACGATTGGGCGGCTCCTCCAGCGTTGAACGCCATGGTAAGCGCAATATGCATCGTTTCGTGGATCTCGTACCAGTGCAACTGGACCCTGGCAAATTCGACGTGGCATGGATCGATGATTATCAATGGACGACAATCGAGGGCTGCGATGAGTCGGCTCACGAGATTGAGAAGGAGCTTGGCGCAGCGGACAGTAACACATGAACCACTCCCAGACATACTCTGAATTTCCCGGCGATGGCCGTGCATTGTGCCGGTGGCTGCAGAGCGCATTGGCACCCCCTTGGTGTTACCACAAGTACCTGCCATTGCAAATATGATGCAAGCGCCCGTTACGGTGTCCAGGCTACGTTGGTCAATTACAGGCATTGCTGGCCGGGCTGAGCGCAAGGCGAGGTTAGTGCCAACGGCTTGGTCCACGACCTTCATGCAGGCAGAGCAAATCGTGCACTTGAATGTGGCAACTTCCTATGAGCCACTGTCCGCTGCTTGACGGCGCAGAAGTGTCTGGTGGGGATAGCGCTGGGGGAAAACACGCTAGTGTCGCGCCACGGGCTCCTACATCAAGTGCTAGGATACTTGCCGCTGTAGTTCTAGCCTCAGGCGCACTTTCCAGCCTCGGACTTCACTTTCTGAGTCCACCTTCCTGCCCACCTACATACATACTCCGACTGCACTCGTCAATCTTGGTCTCTCACCTGAACTCCGCCGCCAACAATACCGGGCCATGTAACGCTTTTTATAACACCACCGAATACGACTTAGCTCAAACAACCGGCCAACACGCACGTCACCGAACGAACCATGGCCGATAGCGTGCTCTTCGATGCTATCTCGCTTGATACATTCCAGGGCATTCTAGCCAGGTATCAAGAAAAAATTCCAGACACTCTGCAGGATCTGGAAACACAGCGGCTGGTAGTAATCCCTGAAGCCCTCAAGTCCCGTTCGCCTCAGCATATTACCAAGACAGAACTCGAAACGCTCATGCGCTGGAAACTTGCCCACGGCAAGAGCCGACCGCGACTTCAGAAACTTGTCGAGTCAAATAATGCCATGAACGTGAAAGGGACGACGATCGAGGCTTTCGCAATGAAGCTGTCTCCACCGCCAGCAGTAACCGAATTAAAGCCTGCAATCGCTAAGCTGAACGAGCTGAAAGGCGTTGGTCCGGCGACTGCGACCCTGTTGCTATCTGCCAAGGACTCAGTGAACGTTCCATTCTTCAGCGACGAGCTTTACCGATGGGCTTGTACGGTCAGCGGCAAGGGCCCAGAACAAGGATGGAAGGCGGAGATCAAGTATAGCGAGAATGCATACTTCGAGATGTATTCGAAAGTCACTGCTTTTCGCCAGCGTATGGAGAAGGAGTACGGTGCGAAGCTTCCGGCGCTTGACATTGAAAAGGTGGCGTACGTCCTCGGGAGGGAAGCAGATCCCCCTGTGCCTAAGCGTGCCAAACCAAAAGCAATTGCGAGTTCTGCACCAGCCAAATTGTCTGGAGCAAAAGGCAAGGTAGCAGCGAACGACGAGGACCAAGATGATGCTGGAGACGAGGTGCAGTCAGTGAAGCCTGGACGGAAGCGCAAAGCACCAGCGGCGGAGGACGAGGAAGCTGCTGCGTCCACAGACGCTGCAAGCAGCCACAAGAAGCGCGGCCCGAAGACGGCGCTTGCGAGTGGATGAACAATATCCCATGGTGACATTAAGACGAAACCTGATGGCGGCTTCAATGCGCCGTACGCCGACGCCCTCAGAACTTTTGACGTAATTCAGTCACTGCAGTGCATGAGAAGCTGATCTGCGTCATTGGGCGCAATCATTCGATGAAAGCAAGCGGGAAAAATGTCTTCGCCAAATCGATCCGATAAACCCGCTCAAGTCTGCCAGGTTACAAGCACGATGTCCGGAGACTTCCCAAGGAGATTCTCCCCTTGGGACTTCGGTTGGCCGCCAGCAAGGACACTTCGTTCCCGTGTCTAGGACCTAATGGCGGCGGTACAGCCAGACAACTGCCACTGGTCCGATTGATTGTCAATGCCATGGCAGCCATGCTCACTCACTTCAGATTCTTGACAGCGTATGGACTGAAATCTACAAAAACAGTCCAACATCCTTTATCGACTTCGCACGAAAGGTCTGATAGATCACTATACGCACGAACCCATTTCCAGTCTGGTATGGCCTCGAGCACCTTGACGCGGCGAACGAAGGCCCATTAGTCTTTGAGCCCATAGACGCCTCTCACGATTACGAAGGCATCCCGCACCATCTTCGGCCCTTCGGCGTCCTGGACTTCCGTGATCACGTGCAACGCGATGACCAGTACTGCGACGGTCTGTGTGGCTATGCCGTGGTCGACCGCCGAACCCGGTCACGACGGGAAGGGTACAGGTATTCTGCCTTACGGCGCAAAACATTGATCACTACCCCCTCCCACAGTCAAGGCACTCGACCGCGATGAAGATGGACATGATTGCTCATTGACGCTCTCAGTGACCACAGGCTG
>DAHZQE010000302.1:0-2822 GCA_027409005.1 Ferrimicrobium sp.
CTATCACACGGGATGCTTTGCGTTGCTTCTAGCCAAGGCAAGGGCTTCGTTTATGATGCATCCACGTGGACTCCGTCGATGAATTGGTGCCAACCTTTGCAAGCTCGCGTGGCGCTGGCTAGGCTTGGCACCGGTATGTGATCCACTATACGCAGAACCAACTCCGGCGGCAGCCTCTCCAACGGGTTCATTCCAGACATCATAAGGTTCGGCGGGAAGGTTGTATGTACAGGAGAGACAGGGCAGGTGTGCCTGGATGTGAAAGGTTGATGGCGATGACGTCATTGTGGGACGACGGGATTGCGAGAGAATATGAACATGACCTCTTCTGAGATACGGCTGGCGACGCTCCGGCTTTTGAGGACCGCCTCGTGAACTGCGATGTGAAAGATAGCACACTGGCAGAAAGCTCACTACGAGTGCTCACAGGCTGAAAGCTCTCGCAACAGCTTCGACATGCATCGGATGCCGTTTCAGCCTCGCCTACACCTTGTCTTTCCTCAGCTTTCTGCCCCTTGAACCACTCAAGCGCCCTTCACCTCGTGCCAGTCCTCACTCCAACGCCAGTAGCTAGTGCCATGAAGCGAGTATGATGCATGGGCTCAAGGACCCAAAGTAGGCCCCCTTCGCAGAGCACCCAACTCTCAGCCGGGACTATGTCCGCTCGCGCAGTCTTGACCGCTTTCTTTCGACCCAACTTCGGCACCTCGATGTCGCTCCGGTCCGCGACTGACCGAATAAAAGTCCTCGCTCGGGACCGCTGCCCTCGAGGATAGCCTTGTTATCAAGTCAATGGAAGGGCAAGCTGCCGGAGTCGAGATGAGCTTCATACGGACTGAGCTCAATGAGTCTGACTGTGAGGTCTGGCTTGCTGACTGCGGCGCGGACGTCCATGACGCAGGACTGTAAGAGAGATATGACCCAAACTTAAGGTGGCAGTTAGTGAAATCGTCGATTTCAAGGTGTTCTTGGTCGCCGCTGCTGGCACCGGCAGAGCAGTGATGCCTGCAGGTCGCCTTCGCACACACTAACAATACCTCTCTCGCCTCTACAAGCAGGTCACGGGGCTTTGTTGGCCTCCATCTTAAGGGTAGCTAATAACAACACCTCGAATTTGATCAAAACGACGATTGCCTACCAACTTTTAGCTTCACAGATGACATAATGTGAGTGACCCGCGCCGAAGTGCGTGTTTGGTAGGAGTCCGCTGACGGAGCTTATGGTGCCAGATGCGACAATCATTGTTGCGCCGGTAGCTGCTTCTATTTCGCCTTCAGCTGCCTTTTCATCGCTTCAGCGGCACCAGTAGTCACAACCCTCTTCTCCCCTTGCAAGATCCATGGAACACTGCTCCGAAGAATCGGCAATACACCGAACCCGGAAGGATTCTTCGCTGTCGAGTTGCTCCAGGCGACCTTTCCGTCGGCTACGATGCTTCGACAGCCCACAATATCCTGTGCCGCACAACCGATAGCCACTATCAGCCTTCGTGGGCTGTGACTACCCTCTTTGCGCCGGGCGAAGCCAATGGCTCGAAGCTGGTTTCTCATCAGATGTAAGTGCCCGCAATGGCTAGACTGCTCAATGAACCGTTTGCTGAAAGACGTCAGCCCATACAATAGCCCGAAAATCGACGCAGGATCCAGCTACAACCTGTACGCACCCATGACGCCTACTACAGCGCTCGTATACAATCACATTCAAGCCGCATTGGAGCAAAACTGGCATGTCAACGTTCCGGACTTCGAACCGCACACGGAATCCTTCACGCTCGGCATCACGGAAGGCCACGCCGTCCTGGATTCGGTTCGAGCAGCGTTTACGAGTGCGCATGGCTGCGAGGGTGAGTTCAGCCGATACGCGCTCTTGGGGTGCTCCGGAGGCTCTATCGCTAGCGAATGGGCAGCTGAGCTGCAGGGGAGGTACGCACCAGAACTACAATTCGCCGGCGCTGCGCTTGGCGGAGTACCCGCGAATATCTCCGCTTCCCATGCGTTGGCTTCTGGTCAATGGTGGACAGGTTTACTCCCCGCGGCGGTCTTTGGCATCACGATTGAGTACCCTGACGTGTGAGCGTACATTATATCGCAACTCAAGACCAGGGACCCGTATAACGCAAGCGGATTTGTCCCGGCGGCAAGCATGACCATCGAAGAGACTTTCGGGGTCCATGCTGAGCAGCCAATCTTCGAGTATTTCGTCAATAGGTATGCGAGCCTGCAGCCACCGGTCTTCCAGAGTATCGTCGACGACCACGGCATCGTGGGCTCCGATGGAATTCTGCAGATGCGGTTGTACATATACAAGACCATCCAAGATAAGATCGCTACCATTGAAACAGTCGACCAGCTGGTGCAGAACTGCGAGGCTGGCGTCAGCCTTAAGTATGAGCGTAATAGTATCGGCGGATATCTGGCTGAGCAGACGAATGGGGATTACGGGGCTCTCCAGAGGTTGACGCAGGTGCTAGGTGGGGAGTACTCGCACCGTGGGTGCGCGATACAGAATGTCGCCATGAACGTCACGGACTCGCCGCTGTAGGCGGATGGCGCAGCGCGAAGATCAGCTCAGGAGGTTAGAATGGATCGAGATCCATTGATGAACGGCCCTGCTGGACCATTTAAAGGTACTTTACAGGTAACCTGAACTTGGTCTTCATACTGAGTCGAATTGCGCATGTTCAAAGTCGTCGACGACGCGTCAAACTGTAGAGCGCACCCACACGACAGCGACAGGCCGACGGTGTGCGTCGATGTCCTCGGCAAGATGCGTCGTCATAAGGAGGCGCATGGCATATTCGAGGAAGAAGGAGTGAAGTTGCC
>DAHZQE010000304.1:0-1888 GCA_027409005.1 Ferrimicrobium sp.
CTCTTTCCGATTCTCCATCACTTGTTGGTAGAGGCCGAGAATGGTAGCCTCCCGTCGGCCGGAGTGCGAGCCCTCTTGCTCTATCCAATGAATGCTCTTGCTAATGACCAAGTGAAACGTTTGCGTGAACTTCTGACATTCTTCCCTGAGATCACTTTTGGACGCTTCATAGGGGAGACTCCTGAGCACGAGCGGGAAGGCCTAGACGCGTTTCGTAATCGTTTCGGACACGATCCAATTCCGAACGAATTGGTTTCGCGCGATCCAATGCGAGAGCAACCGCCACATATTCTACTGACGAACTATGCGATGCTTGAGTATCTACTCCTTCGTCCTAGCGACACCAGCTTGTTTGATGGGCTAACTGGAAACCATTGGCGCTTCATCGTTCTAGACGAGGTTCATGTATATGACGGGGCACAGGGTGCTGAGGTGGCGATGTTGCTTCGAAGGCTGCGTGACAGGGTAAAACAATCACGACAAGGTGAGATCCAGTTCGTTGGGACATCAGCAACTCTCGGCTCTGGAGAGGAATCGTATGCGTCATTGGCAGACTATGCCCACCGTCTGTTCGATGAGGTCTTGGACTACGTCGATGATGACCCAGCAAATCAGGATATCATCTCACCTCAGTTTGAGTCCGCTAGCGAGTTCATAGCCTCGTGGACGCTTGACCCGACTCACATCGAAGCTCTACGCGATCAGGTCGTACGGGGAGCGAGCGTCGACGAGATCGCTTCGCTCGTTGTACCTTATGGCGCCCAGCGCCCTAGTGATCACGTCGATACCGAGACTTATTTGGGTGACGTCATGAGCTCGGAGTCGAGTGTGGGCCGACTGCAGTCGTTGCTTTGCAATGGCTCGGTAAGCCTTGATCGACTATCAGCAGATCTTTTTGGTGAGGGTGCGATGGCACAGAAGCAGTTGACTGCCTTGATCGACGTGTGCGTTCGCGCGAGACGGCGCCCTTCAGGAGCACCATTGGTGCCCGCACGCTACCACTTTCTCATCCGAGCTCTCGAAGAGTCGTTTGTGTGTGTGGCCAAGGGTCATCCACAAACGAAGCCTCGACTATTACTTGCTCGCCACCGCGTATGCCCAGGCTGCACCACCGCCGGGGTTGAATCGCAGATGTTTGAGTACGGGACTTGTCGGCGTTGTGGAGCCGGCTATCTGGTCGGTACCACGAGTCGCGCGGAAGACACAGATCTCAATGTGTTCCAGCCAGCTTGGGATTTCCAATCAGATTTGACCTATCTGTCTGTGGGCCAGGAGCTCTATGCAGAAGACGAGGACGAGTCAGCGATTGTCGACGACGAGGATGCTGCTGTCGATGTGGATCAGCGCGAACTCTGTACGTCTTGCGGCGCACTTGCTGAAGGGCCAAATACGGCGTGTCATTGCGACCCTCTTCGAAAGATTCAGGTCGTAGTGGCACATCCCACACAGAAGGGCAAACCGCTGCGGCGTTGTATCGTCTGTTCAGGTCGGTCCAACGCCCCGATTGTAAATCGCTCTTTGACTGGTCAAGACGCTCCAGTGGCGGTTATCTCGACAGCTCTTTATCAGGCTCTACCGCCTGCTCTGAATGACCTGACCGAAGGAAAAATCGGTCAGGGTCGCAAACTTCTATCGTTCTCAGACTCACGTCAGGATGCTGCTTTCTTTGCTCCCTACTTAGACAGAACCTATGCGCGTGCTATAGAGCGTCGAATTATCTGGAAGGTAATACAGAGCCTTTCAGCCGAAGAAGATCCCCGGTTCGAAGATCTCGTGATACCGATTCGTAAGCTAGCAGAGAACTTCAGAGTCCTCGATGCTGATGCTGGCGGTAAACAAAATTCCGACCGAGTACGTTCATGGTTGATGCGCGAGATATTGGCGGTGG
>DAHZQE010000307.1:0-5076 GCA_027409005.1 Ferrimicrobium sp.
ACCGCACACAGACGAAGATGGACGACAATACAGAGGACATCCAGGCCATATTTCCACCTGCCATTTCCCAGCAGATCCGCACAGCGATTCATCAGCACCCCGATCTACGCCACAAGACCCGCCTACGCGGACTTCTACAAAGCCGCCAAGAGCAACAAAGCCAAGCTACATCCTCACAATGGCGACACACCACCCGAGCCTGTTCTCCGCCCTCTTACGGATACAGACGCCGACATTCAGTCTGAGCTGTTTTTGTCTCCTCACACCTTGCCGGCGTCACCCACCGCGATCACAAGCCTGCCAGCACTTACTGCTGGTTTATCTACTCCCGCCGTTACACCGGCCGTCCCTGAGAGCCTATCTGCTACGACGTACACGCCCAACAGCAGCCCAAGCCAGCGCCACCAAGCCAACACTCCTGCAAAGCGTCAAACTCAGAAAGGCTGGGGTCCCGGCTTCCTCTCCGTTACCTTTATCAACGAGAGCGGCGAAAATGTCGAACGATTCTCCCACTGTCTCGCACTGCCCGGTCGTGTTAATATGACAATCCGGTCGTGCGACGACCGGTACAACCCCATGTTGCTTGAGCCAGCCGTCAAGAAGTTCGCGGAAGCTATAGAGGAGGTCCGCGAAATGCTTCATGGCGCGCAGTTGGAGAGCGTCAGGAAGGCGCAGGAAAAGGCCTCGCTGGAGGATGAGGAGGTCATCAAGCAGAAGATTGAGCAAGTTGAGTCGGTACACGCTCTCCGAGGCGAAGATTTAGCTGCGTGTGACGAAAGTGACGACGTGGTCATCACGATTGCTTTCGTGGCGGAGAAAGTTGATGGTGATGATCGGCCCGATTGTGATGAAGACGGCCTTGCGGAGTACTTTGGCTGAAGACATGATGGCATGAGATGTCGCCGTCAGCATATGATACCCCGACGGCAGAGGGTGTTGAGCAGACTCCACTCGAGAACACTGGCATGAGATGATTACAGTACGACGGGAAGCATTCAACGGTCAAAGCTCAGCTTCGTCGTCCATCTCCTCGCCGTCGCCCGCTTCCTCATACCCCTCAGCCTCCTCATCCTCCTCACTGTCCTCCCCTTCGCCTTCGCTCTCCCCACCGCTGACTACATAGTCCTCGTCCTCCTCGTCTTCCTCATCTTGCAATTGCTGCTCCGCCCTTTCCAGTTCCGTCCGCCCGTCATCCTCCTCTCGTTGCCCTGCTCCAGCCTCTGCTCCGTTGACTTCGGCACCTCTCGGCTTATTCACATTATAAGCTTTCGCTCTCCTCTCCGCAGCCATCGAAGCATCATTCAGCCCATGCCGTTTGATGTATTCATCTATACCGGCGAAATCTATCTGGTCGAGCATTGAAAGTTCTATCTCTTTGACCTCTTCTGCAGCTCCGGAGCCCGCTGAGCCGCTAGGATGTGCTTGTTGCCGTACAGAAATCACGAGATTAAAAGTCCGTTGAAGGACGGAAGTATAGGATATACTTTCTATCCTTTCAAATGGAAAAAAAGCCAAGGGTTTCTTGAAGCCGAAGACGATACCTGGGGGTAGGAAGAAGAGGTAGCCTGCGTCTTCCCAGTCAGCACACCGCATTTTCGGCCAGCGATTGCTTTGTCGCACCGTCTTTACTCCCCCGAAACCCCTTCACATGCCACGCCATCTCCCCTTTCCGATGTGGCTGCGGCATACTGCTCACGAACTCATTCGCATCAGGGATCTCCACCTGCTTCCCCACCGGTTGCAGTAATCGATTGAACGCGAGCTCGGCGACTGTGACGAACGTATCCGTCTCCCTCATCGTATGCCCCGTTAATTCTGAGCCGGTCGGAGGCGTCTCAGCCATGGTGCAGACCAGCTGTTCGCACCCGCTGCCTTCTTTGGGGAAGACGACGAAATTCCATTGCCGCTGCTGCTTTTCAGGGACGGGGAGGCAGAAGACTGCCTCGATTGCCGAGGAAGGGATACTGAGTTCCAGATTCGCGGTCTTTTGGTCGAGGAGGCGGATTTCCTGGTTCTGTGCATCTCTTGCATCCGAGACGAGCTGAAGCCTGAGTTTCTTCCGGGCAGGGACTTGGAAGGAGACGTCTTTGCAGTCGAAGGTGGTGGTGGCGTTGGCGATACTGTGGCCGTTGACGCCGGAGTCGAGTTCGTCAAGTTTGCGCTTCTTGACGCTTGTGTCCAGCGCAGGATGGCTTGGTATGGGCACTTTGAGGCTGGCAGGATCGCGCACGTAGGTTGCGATGGTGTGGAAGAGGGGGCGTAGATCGGGGTGCTGATGAATCGCTGTGCGGATCTGCTGGGAAATGGCAGGTGGAAATATGGCCTGGATGTCCTCTGTATTGTCGTCCATCTTCGTCTGTGTGCGGTGACATGGATGTAATTAAAGCTTGAGAAGACGCGTCGCGGTCGCGATGGACACGACGAAGTCGTGAAGGAGTGCGGCTCATTTCCGCGCCGTTTCACATGCAACCACTCTCAAAAATCACCAACTAGACGACACGGACGATGGCAATATCCACACCACATTGCTCGCCTTACAATCTGTGCAGCCTCTCGACAGACATCACTGAGATGTAATGGGAAGAAAGGACTCTTGAGCATTCCGACCACCACACAACGATTCGGCGTTTGCAGCGCTGCGGCTGGACGAACAGTATCTGAGTCACGAAGCCAAGACCAAGACTCGAACACCAGGATTATACCGCCCATAAACCCGACGGCACTGGTGCTACGCGATATCTTGGTGACACTGCAAAGGACTTACCTCGCTCGCGGCCTGGTTCATCGACCGAGTCGGCGCCATGCCATCATCCACAGTCGGGCAGTCGCCCTCCTTGGCCACCTTTCTGAAGTCGCTCAAACAGAACAACACCGAGACCTCAATTGCGCTCTTCGTCGACCTTCTGAAGCGCCGACAGATCAAAAACTCTCGACCCTGCGCTCTCGCCACCGCCCACCTGCTGCTCCGGGTCGTTGCATCAGAACGAATCCGCGACCCGCAGAAACTCATCGAGCGAGTACGGCAAGTAGGCAGGAAGCTCGTCTCTGCTCAACCGCGCGAGCTTGCTGTTGGCAACGTTGTCCGACGAGTTCTGGGAGTAATCCGGGAAGTCGCTGAAGATGACGAAGGAAGCGCGGGTAGCAGCGAGGTCTCATCCGAGGCGCCAGCGGGTGGACAGCCGTTGAAGCGGCCGATGCTGCATCCAACCATGTCGGAGTTCAGTCCACTACACAACGCAGCCGCACTGCCTGAAGACTTACAGACGACCATCCGCGGCTCGCCAAGCGAAACGCCTCCGCCATCAGCTGGCGATGATGGCCGCACCTCGCAACAGCGTCCACCTCTGCTCTCCTCCCACCCGTCCACCCAGCCCCGACTCACCGCACCTCACTAGGATCAACACAACCAACGGCACTCCTCAAAACGCCACCAATGTGTCCCGTGGCATCTACGGCGCAACCGTCGGCATCGACCGCCTGCTCGCCTTGTACAAAAAGTACAATATTCGTGCCACCTGGTTCTGCCCAGCCCACACCCTCGAATCTTTCCCCTCCCAACTCGCCAAAGTCCGGGATGCGGAGCACGAACTGGGTCTGCATGGTTACACCCACGAATACGTCTCGCAACTCTCCGCCGAACAACAACAAGATGTCCTGGACAAAAGCATCGAAGTCCTGACCAAATTCACTGGAAGTAAACCCCTTGGCTACACGGCGCCGGCGTGGAGTACGAGTCGAGAGCTCATTCCCCAGCTCGAAGCGGCTGGGATTCTGTATGATCACAGTTTCATGCACCATGATGTGCAGCCGTACTTCGCGCCCGATAATTCGCAGATCTGGATCGAGACTGATCACTCCAAAGCTGCTGGGCACTGGATGAGTCCCATGGGCAAATTGAGGAAGAGTAAAGTGGTTGAGATCCCCGCGAATTGGTCCTTGGATGATTGGCCCCCGCTCCAGCCTATACCTGGTCGACCGGGTAGTCACGGGTTCGTGGACCCGCATGTGGTGGAGAAATTGTGGATGGAGAAGTTTGATTTTGCTTACAGGGAGTATGACAATTTCATCTTCCCTATGTCGATACATCCGCAGGTGAGCGGGAAGCCGCAAGTGATCTTGATGCATGAGCGGTAAGCGTTCGCGGCATCTATCTCCTCGAGGACGTTGAAAGCTGACGGTAAAATGATAGGATCATCGAGTACATAGACAAGCATGAGGGCGTCGAATGGATGACGTTCGGAGATATGGCGAAGGAGTTTCTCGAGGGTCGTATGCCTGGGGTCGAGGTGGAAGGAGGCGTAGATGTCTAGACTGTTGTGCGGCAATCTCAAATTTCGCCAGAATGGCCCAAAGCGCACTCATTGACTTAGATCAACATCCTCCACCCTATAATGATCCGCCACGATCCTGTACAAGAAACTTGGCGCACAAGCGCCCAGATTCGTGACGTACAATCCCACATCCTCTGCTTCCACAAAGTCGAAGATGGGATTTACGACCTCTACCCGTTCCCGGAACTCAGCCTCTTCCCATCCCACCACCTTCGACGGGTCGCCATGCTCGATCAACTCGTGTGTGTCGAACGGATACACAGGACTGAGTTTGTACACTCCACTGAGCACTACGACTGGAACATGGTGGGTCTTTGCCGCTCTCGCGATAGTTGCTGCACCTGCAGCTGCGAGAAGGGAGCCGTTGGCTAAGACGGCGTGAGGAGCGAGGATCACTTTGTTGACCCTGCTCATCAACGCAAAAGCCGCCGTATCTGGGATCAAGATGACAGTCACGCCGGCCTCGGTGAGAGGCTTCCACCGCTCGCCATCATCGTCGTCCGCTGAGGTACCGCCGCCGTTAACGATTGTGGAGTGAGTTGCGAGGTGGTTGTTTGGGTAAGCTTCGGCGTGAATGAGCGTGAATTTTCGCTTCTTCGCCGCTGCTAAGAGAAATTTTTGCACGGTTTGCGAAGAGGTGTGGGTGAGGATGATTTCGTTGGAGCGGATCTGCTGGGAAATGGCAGGTGGGAATATCGCCTGGATGTCCTCGGTATCGTCGTCCATCTTCGTCTGTGTGCGGTGA
>DAHZQE010000314.1:0-5546 GCA_027409005.1 Ferrimicrobium sp.
TCACCGATCACACATCGATCGAAGCCGAGCAAGATCTACCTCTCGGCGACGGTCCAGATGCTCTCAACCATCCCGCCATTCTCGCCAAACCGGACATGTTAATCTCCGGGATCGTCTCAGACGCCTCTTGGCGCCAACTTCGCGGACTAGTCGATCATCTCGAACAAGCAACCGCGACCCAAATTTTTGCCGCACTAGGTGATCTTCAGCCATGAACGTTACCCAAGCTGCCAGAGACGCCATCTACTCCAGGAGAGATGGTTCAAAGTTTTTAAGCCAGACCGTTGCCCATATGAGCTGATATCCGCCGGGTGACATCAAGCAGTGCGGCGGCACAGAGATCCACTTCCTGCGCCAAGCGTTCAGCGGGTCCACAGACGCTCACCACGGCGATAGGCAAATTCTGGTAATCGAATACGGGTGCAGCGACTGAGCCAGCACCAGGTTGGCGCTCTCCAAACGAAAGTGCATAACCACGACGTCGAATTTCTGAAATCTGCCGTCTCAACTGCTCAATATCTGTTACCGTTGACGGAGTTACCTGCTCGAGATTATTTTCAAGATAAAAATCAATCTCTTGCTGTGGGAGGAAGGCCAAGAATGCCTTAGAAGATGCACCGGCGTGCAATGGGTGTGGTAACCCAATCTGCACCGACATCAATACCTCGCGATCTGGTGTAACTTGATCAACGTACACCCGGTGAGCACCTGTCCTCACCGATAGTGTCGCAGTCTCAAAAGTCTCACGCGAAAGCGCGACCAATTCAGGATGTGCGACCCTACGAACATCGAGTTTGCTTAGATACGTCAACCCAAGGCTCACGATTACCGGTCCCAACATGTAACGGCGGGTAGCAGGGTCAATCTCCACAATCCCCTTGTTGCGCAAACTAGAGAGAATCCTGTGCACCGCTGCCTTTGACAATCCAAGCTCTTGTGCTATCTCGGTTACGCCAAGGGTGGTCGCAGCAGAACTAGCAAACAGCAATAGCACATCCGCCGCCCTCTCAACAGTGGAGGCCGAATTCCGAGCCACCGTTTTAGCAGCAATCACCGACAGTCCATCACCTGGCGCTACATCCCTATGAACAGCCACTAAAGCACCTCACTCTATCCGGCGCACGACGATCCGGGCGATGTCTACGACATACCTTGCCCCTAGGACAGACAAGGTTCCTAGGACGCATACGGGCCACCCGAAAAGCCTACCCTGACCTCGGGTGCTCTACAACCTGCGAGGTGTCAACCAGGCATCGCTGGTTGACACCTCGCCATTTCGGCCCATGAACACTCGGCGCCATAGCCTACGAAAATATACTGGTTGGCTCATTCCAAAGCTTCGCGAATCCAGTCACGTAGGCATTGCCATAACCCTTAGTGCCCTGGACCGGGTTTCCAGCTTGATTTATATTTGACTTGTCGAAGACTCGAACGTTGATCACTTCGTTGCCAGGCTTCATTCCAGCCATAATTCGCATCGCTTGATCAAGTCCTGCTGCAGCGACATCTTCAAGGTTCTCACCCACGTCCATGGTGAGGATGTTCCCAGTCCGGATCATATTCATCACGGAAGGGGTGCCATTCTCGGATGCTACGAATACCTTCCCGGTGTCATTTGCGGCCTGGATTGCCGGGGTAATGAACAGAGCCATCGAGTCGAACACCGGCAGGATGTAGTTGATGTTGGGATTGCCTGCGAGCTCGCCCTCCACCGTCGACTGCAGATGTGTCGCCCAACTGGTTGGGTTTACATTGGTAGTCTGGATGGTGCAACTTGGGCAGGTTGCATGCACCTCTTGGGTTATCCCGGCCTGGACTGCAGCCGACGAGATATCGGCGTTCGACGTCACGATTAGCACATGCGCCTTGCCTTTGGTCTGCTTCACGGCCCACGCACCCATCAACTCGCTTGAAAGCTTGAAGGGGGCAAACGTATATGCGGTGACACTCGGGTCAACAGCCTGTGACTTGTCACGCTCATTTGTGTCGAGAACCGGAATGCCTGCCGCCTTGGCTTGCGCGATTTGTGGATTCAGCGACTCAGGTGGAATACCTGCCAAAAGGTCGATAGCATTCACCTTTTGGCTGACCGCCTGATCCATGCCCTGCACCCATTGCGACTCTTGTTGCTGGTTCGGGTAGTCGATATAGTTGATCCCAATTTTTCGGGCCAACGCTCCCATGTCCTGGTCAGTCTGGTTCACAAACGCAACACTCGACGATGCCGGGATTGAGAACAACTTTTTGCCCTTAAGCTTGCTCGCATTAAAAGCTGGCCCAGGGGCAACGAACGCTGGCAGTGAAGAGTATTTGTTTATCAAGGAAGTTGCGGCAGCTACCCCAGCTGCATCACTCTTCGACGACGTAGATTTCGAAGATGAGTTCGACGAACTGCTAGTGCTCGACGTACTACCACATGCCGCAGCCACCAAACCAAGACTGGCAACGACGAATCCTATACGAATTATTGGCTGTTTCAACGCCTCTCCTTTTTTATCTCCCCAGGAGCAAGGCATCTTTGCCTAGCCCCAACACTCTGGTTGTTCCAGATCTCTAACCACATGAGCCGCCTTTTCGTCACGTCCCGCGTTCTATAGGAATTTCATCTCCAGCCACAGGATCGCCAGTAACCATCTGGGCAACTGGCCCTCTCGACCTGCGGTTGCGTCGCAACAGATTGTTACCTCCAAGGCTCGAAAGGGCAACGGAGATTATTAGCGCTCCACCATAGAACAACTGCTGAACAAAGGTCGACACCCCGAGCAGGGACAGCCCAGTAATCCCTGTCGTCAAAAAGTAAACGGCAACCAAGGTTCCCCACGGATTGAATCGACCCGGCCGGATAGTAGTGGAACCTAAGAATACGGCCGCGAAAGCTGGCAGCAAGAGTGAAGTTCCAGCAGATGGATCAGCGGTGCCACTCGTCCCCAAGTACACAACACCCGCAACTGCACTCAGTGCTCCAGCAGCAACGAAGGCAAGCAGACGTATTCTATTTACACTCAAACCGCTCAGCCGTGCAACCTCTCGACCTTTTCCAACGATCTGAACCCGTCGGCCAGCGGGTGTGTAGTCAAAGAGATACCAGATCAAGATTGCGATAACAAGTACGTAGTAGAACTCATAAGAGAGATCACCCGCTCGAAATACCACCACGATATTGGTCAACCCTGAAGAGATTCCACTGACCGGAGTTGAGTTACTAATCCACAAAGTTATACCGTCGATGAACGTGCCCATCCCAAGGGTGACGATAAAGGGGTCGATACCAAATCCGATACAGATCGACGCGTTGACGAGGCCGACTAGGCCACCAACAACGATGGCGATGATCACGGCTAAAACGATCGGGACTCCATGGCTGACGTTCAAGATTGCGGCTACCATAGAGGCAAGGGTTAGCACGCTAGCAACCGATAGGTCATAGTCGCCAGCTGCAAGTGGAATGAGCAACGCCAACGACAGAATCCCTAGCGGTGCTTGTGAGGACAGGATGGTAGTGAAGTTAGATACGGTGAAGAAGGTTGAACCCTTGAGAATCGTGAACACTACGATGATTACGATCCAGGCGATTACGACACCGAAGCGCCTTAGCAGAGACGAAGCAGAGACCGACGTCATCAGAGTGCTCCTTTCGGATCGGCAGAGCTAGCACCAGTTAGGGTGAGGTCAAGAATATCGGCACCAACGTCTAGGCTAAAGGAGCTCTTTGATCCACGATAGGATGCATGAGCAATCGCGTCGACAGACAAGTCTGTACTAGTTAGTGTCGCAGAGACACGCCCATTGGTGAAGACAACTACGTTGTCTGCGAGTTCCACTACCTCTCCCCAGTCACTACTGGCGTAGAGAACTGTCGCCCCTCTAGCTGCAGCCTCACGAATAATCTCATAGATCTTCTGGCGAGCGCCGACATCCACACCTTGGGTTGGTTCGGCGAGTAGAATGATCGAAGGCTCCTGCGCAAACCACTTGCCAAGGACTGCCTTCTGCTGGTTCCCGCCGCTCAACGCACCAATTGGCGCAGATACTGACGTTGTTTTTACGGTGAACTCCTCAACGAGAGCTTGGCTAGTCGCCCGCAACATCGCATGCCGGAGAAAACCGCTCCGAACATGGCGAGATAACTGCGGAAGGGTGAGATTCTCCTCAAGACTAAGCTCTGCTATGACGGCCTCTGTCAATCTGCTGGCGGGCACGTAGACCATGCCAAGTGAGATCGAACGCCTAGGTGTCAAGCGGGCCGCTGAGATAACTTTGCCATCTATAGTAAGTTGCCCAAAAGCCGCCGGTCGAGCGCCATAGATCAACGGGAGCACCGACTCCCAACCAGCTCCAACTATGCCCGTCAAGGCAGTGATTGTTCCCCGTGCGGCCTCGAAGCTCACCTGTTCAACCAGATCATTGCTCAGATTCTCAACCTTTAGCGAAATTTCGGCTTGTCGCACTGACCTACGTTGAGCCGGAACGGGTGCCGGGTTATCGCCCACAGCGCCGGTAATCATCGATACAAACTGGGCATGAGTAACTTCATCGACGGGGGAGGAGAGCACCTCTTTCCCATCACGAAGCACAGTTACTCGGTCACAGATCGCAAGCACCTCTTCCAAGTCGTGAGAGACAAAGATGACGGCGATCCCGCGCGTCTTGAGCGAGCGCAACAACGATGCCATCGACTGTCGACCCGCCTGGTCAAGGAATGTAGTAGCCTCATCGAGAACCAACACGCCAGCATGGCCACTCCCAGCTTCAGATGCTCTACCCATCTGCGCTACCGCGCGTACGATTGCGATCTGCGCCGCTTCCACGGGTGCCAACGCTGATATAGGTGACTGCAGATCTATTGCCAGACCGAACCCCTCTAAGAGTTGCTTACAACGGTTGCGTTCTTTTCTCCACGGAAGAAAGCGTCGATGATCGTTAGCAAACTGTACGAGCATGAGATTTTCAAGCACACTAAGTTCAGGCAGGAGCCCAAGGTCTTGATGAACAAAACTAACTCCGTAACCTGTCACCTCGCCAGGTCGCAGCGGTCGCGAAAGTGAGATATCACCGACCTCAAGACTCCAGGAGGAGTCTGGGCGATGGTAACCAGCTAGGCACTTGATAAAGGTCGACTTCCCGGATCCATTCTGACCGATAAGTCCGTGAATCTCGCCAGGAGAGACGGCAAATGTAAAATCTACTAGGGCTATCATCCCTGCGAACGTCTTGGTCAGATTGCGAACCGCCAACGCAGGTTTGCGATCGCCAATGCCGCTTAGCTCTACCAAAACACCCCCCCGACTCACAAGACACCTTACCGATACTTGGAACCTCTGTTCCGTTTATCAGACTCTACACCAATAATTTCGGTACACCTAGCTAAAATCAAAGCTAATTTAAACGTATCTCCTCGTTTCCTCAGCATATGTTCCTATTAACGGAATTAGAGGATGTAAAATCTACTAGGGCTGTCATCCCTGCGAACGTCTTGGTCAGATTGCGAACCGCCAACGCAGGTTTGCGATCGCCAATGCCGCTTAGCTCTACCAAAACACCCCCCC
>DAHZQE010000318.1:0-6396 GCA_027409005.1 Ferrimicrobium sp.
GGGGTTTCCATCGCTACGGTCTCCTACGTGCTCAACGAACGAGGACGGGTATCCGCGGCCACGCGGGAGCGGGTGCGCAAGGTCATCCAGGATCTCGGCTATGTCTCGAGTGCGCGCGGGAGGTCGCTGGCGTTGGGGCAGTCCCAGACCGTCGGTTTGTTTGCCAGTCAGGACATGGTGAATTCCGAGGGGTTTGCACCGCTCGTGAGCAGTCTGACGCTGGCACTTCTCGACAAGGGATATCATCTACTGCTACTCGGTGGTGAGGTCACCGGCGGCGTCAGCTCACTCCGCGAGGTAGCGGACTCCGGTCGAGTGGACGGAGTGGTGGTGATGGCCCTCGACGGGGAGGCGCTCGGTTGGGAGTCGTCGATCCATATTCCACTGGTGCTGCTTGGGCCGGGTGCACCGGGCTTCGCCAGAGTCGACGTCGATCATGGCGCGGCGGCGCAGCTGGCGACAAGGCATCTGTTGGACCTGGGTCATCGACAGCTCGGTCTGGTCACTTACCCGTCGGCTCTTGCGGAGCTATGGGAGCGCGCCTGTCAGGGCGTGGTCACCGATGTATCGGGTACCCTGGTTACGCTCTCGGGTCCTCGTGGTTTTCGCGGAGGCTACGAGGCTGCCAAGGCGCTGCTGACCGGCATTGGGAGGCCGACTGGCCTAGTTGTGTTAGACGATGCAATGGCTGAAGGTGCCATCGCTGCGGCCGGTGATCTGGGAATCGGAGTGCCTGAGCGACTCTCGGTCATTGGTTATGGCAACACCCATCATGGGGCGCAGGCGTTTCCCCCGATCACGACCATCTCGCCTCACTGGGAGGCCCTAGGGAGTGTGGCTGGGACCACCATATTGGATACCCTAGAGGGCCATAGCTCGGCGGGCGGAATCGTGGAGCCTACGTTAGTGGTTCGAGAGTCAACGGCACCGGCTGGATCGTTTGCAACGCCTGAGGTCGACATGGAAGAGCCGGTCATCAAGTCTGGGCCTGCCTTCGCACTCTGGTCCAAGCAGTTGAGTATGAGCCCAGCCAGCGGGCGCCACGGGTTGTATATAGGCGACACCCGCATGCTCTCGCTGTATCAGGTGAGAGCCGATGGTAGGCCGCTGACGCCAGCGGCGGTTGAGCACGACGGTAGCCAGATTCGCGCAAGCTACATCACCAAGACGGCCGCTTCCACCTTCCGGATGATGCGAAGGATCACCATTGCTCCCGATGAACTGGTTGATGAGTGGAGTTGGAACTGGTGGGGTCCAGTATTTCCCGTGGTCATAGAGCTTTCGGTCGCGTCGGACTTTCAGGACATCTTCGCGGTGCGTGGCATGACCCCTGGGGGGCATGGAACGGTGGTCTCGCGCTCGGATACATCGGCGATCGACATCGTCTACGAGGGACGAGATGAGATCCGAAGGTCGGTCCGCATCGGTGTGGACCGGATGCCGGCACAGATGACGGATTTCGGATGGTCATGGAGCCTTCCGGTCGAGCCATCGAGCGGTGCCCTTACGATCACCACGAACTGGTCCAATCCTGTCATCTCCTTGATGCCCTCGCGAGAGATACCCTGGCCGCTCGTGGAGATGCGCGATGCCGATTGGACCGGTGCCCTGCGTCGCGCACACGAGGATCTTGCGATGCTGACAACGGTTTACGAGGGAGAGCTTGCCCCGATGGCGGGATTGCCCTGGTTCGGTACCCTCTTCGGCAGAGACGCGATCATCACTGGATTAGAGACACTGACATTTGCGCCCGAGCTCTCCATCGGAGTTGCCAGAGTCTTAGCTCGCCTGCAGGGTACGCAGGTACGCCTCGAGACCGAGGAGGAGCCCGGGAAAATCATTCATGAGCTCCGCCTGGGGGAGATGGCGCGGGTAAAGGAGATTCCCTTTGGGCGCTATTATGGCTCCGTCGATGCGACACCTCTCTTCGTTACCCTGGTGGCACGCACCTGGCGCCGGACTGGAGACCGATCGTTCCTAAATGAGATGTTGCCGGCGGTTGAACTCGCCATCGAGTGGATTAGAACGCAGCGCAATGAGGAGGGCCTTTTCGAGTTCCACCCGAGGAATGCGGAGGGGCTCCTGGTCCAGTCCTGGAAGGACTCCTCTGACTCCATGGTCTTCGCGGATGGCTCCCACGGGGCCCCGCCGCTTGCCGTGGCCGAAGTGCAGGGGTACGTCTATCAGGCCTTCAAGTCCTTGGCGATGACGTATCGGTCGATCGGACGAGTCGAGGAGGCCGAGGATCTAGAGATCGATGCCGAGGCGGTCCAAGTGGCGTTTCATGAGGCGTTCTGGCTCAAGGATCGTGACTACTACGCGCTGGCGGTCGACGGCATCGGACGACAGCTCGATTCGCTCTCCTCGGATCCCGGCCAGTGTCTTTGGAGCGGGATAGTACCCAAGCGGTATCGTGAGCCAACCCAACGGCGGCTGCTGTCGCCGGCGCTCTTTTCGGGATGGGGAATCCGAACGCTGGGCTCCTCTGAGTCGGCATATGACCCCTACAGCTACCACCGGGGTAGCGTCTGGCCCCATGACACCGCTCTGATCGCAGCGGGGCTGCGAGCCAGTGGCGATCTGCTCGGAGCGGGACGGGTGGCACGCGCGCTGCTGGATGCCGCCGCATCGTTTCCCCAGAATCGCTTACCCGAACTCTTCTCCGGAGAAGAGAGAGGGAACAGGGGCCCGTTCCCGTATCCGGGGGCGTGCTCTCCGCAGGCCTGGGCAGCGGGGGCGGTCTGGCAGGTGACTGCGACGCTGCTGGGGATCGAGGTGGATGCCATCGAGCGGATCGTCTCGCTTTCGCCGCTGGAGGTCGCGAGAACCCATCCGATTCGGATCCGAGGTTTGCCAGTCGCGGGTTCTCTAGTGGATATCGAGTGGGACGCAGGTCATGTGTCCTGCTCCGAGCTCCCAGAGGGCTGGTGTATCGAGACCGCTCCGCTTTAACGGGTAGAACGACGACGGTTGACAGGGTTATTGAGCAGTTATTTGAACCTTAGTAGTCATTGAGTATCTCCTAATGGGAGGAAAGGAAGTAGACGGTGAACAGAGTTATTCGCAGATTAGTGCAGGGGTCGGTTTCCCTATCGTGCCTGACATTGTTATTAGCGGCTTGCGGGGGGACTTCGAACGCCTCATCGTCATCGAGTAGTGGGCCAGTGACGATCACCCTCTCAGGGTGGACATCGTCCCCGGTAGAGGCGCAACTCTTACAGAAGGACCTCAGTGGATTTAGCAAGCTATACCCAAATATTCATGTGAATTACCGACCTATCTCGGGTTCCGGTAGCAACTATGAATCGGTACTACGTACGAGATTTGTTGCCGGCAATGCCCCTGACGTCATCTATGTCAATAACGGAGGCGAGTCGAGCACATTCATGGCGGATCATGTTTTGGTTCCTCTCAACTCCTACATCAAGGCATCACATTTCTCAATCGGTGATTTCTACCCCAGTTCCTTGGCGCTGTTCAAGAAGGGAGGTAATATCTACGGAATACCCAAGGACCAGTCGCCGCTAGCGCTGTTCTACAACACGGCTATGTTCAAGAAGGCAGGGATCAAGAGCCCTCCGACCACCTGGGCCCAACTCGCTGCCGATGCCAAGATCCTTACCAATCCGTCCCAACATGTCTATGGTCTGATCAACTCGGTGCAGGAGCCACGGTGGGCCGAGTTCTTGTATCAGAGTGGTGGTGGCGTGATGAACTCGACGATGTCAAAGTTCACCCTCACGAGTCCGGCTTCGGTCAAGGGTTTTCAGTTCTTTGTAAACCTGTACCGCCATGGTTACGCCACTGTGCCCACCAGCGTAGGGGCGAGTTGGGGCGGGCAGGCCTTTGGCATGGGCAAGGCCGCGATGGTGCTGTCGGGTGACTGGTTGGTCCCCTTCTTGAACCAGACCTATCCAAAGATTCACTTCAACACGGCGGTGCTTCCTTCTGGTCCGGTGAACAACATCTCGCTGACGTTTCCAGTGGCCTATGCCATCACCAAGGACTCGAAACATCCGGGAGCATCCTGGAAGCTGATCTCCTATCTGACCAGCCAAAGTGGTATGACACGTTGGATGAATCTGGGATTGGCCCTTCCGACACGCAAGTCACTCGTGAGTCTGCCGTACTATAAGAGTCATCCGGTGACCGCCGGACTGCTAGAGCAGCTGCCCCACACCATTGCTTGGACGTTCCCCCCTGGATTCGTTCAGTATTCTTCGACGACTATGGTTGACCAGGCTACCCTGGCCATCGAGGGTAAGGAATCTGCCGCGCAGGCGTTGGCGAATATGCAAAAGGCTGGACAGGCGATATTGAGTTCCCAGGGATAGCACAGAGTAGGATTTCGTGACGGTACTTACTACCTCCAAGACCCCTGCCGCGGCGTCACCGCAACGCAGCGGTAGGGGCCCCCTGCGATTGTTCAAGCCATCGAGAAGAGCACGAGACGCGCGTATTGGCTTCGCGATGACGCTCCCGGGTGTTGCGATACTCTTCCTGTTCACGCTTGGACCAGCCCTGTATGCCTTCTACCTGAGCTTGTTCTCCTGGTCGCTGCTCAATCATATGCATTATGTTGGTTTGTCGAACTTTGGATTCCTGTTCACGTCGCATCTGTTTTGGACCGCGGTCGTAAACACCGTTACCTTTGCGTTGGTGGTAGTTCCCACACAGACGATCGTGGCGCTGTGCATCGCGGTGTTGTTGAATCAGAATCTACCGGCCAAGGGGTTCTTTCGGCTCGCATTCTTCTTCCCCGCCGTGAGCTCATCGGCGGTGATATCGATAATATTCATGTGGATCTATAACAAGTTCGGAATTCTGAATGGCTTTCTCAGTATTATCGGTATCCACGGACCCAACTGGTTGGCGAATCCGTTGTTCGCGCTGAAGGCCATCATGATTATGAATATATGGACGACATCCGGATATTTCATGGTGGTATTCCTCTCGGGATTGCAGGCGATACCACAGAATATCTACGATGCCTCGCAGATGGATGGTGCGAGTGTGTGGCAGCGATTCATTCATATCACCGTTCCCTTGCTTCGACCGACAACCTTCTTCGTGGTTATCATGGGCATGATCGGCACTCTGCAGATGTTCGATCAGTCCTTTATCTTGTCCGGTGGGACAGGGGGACCGCTTCACTCGACGACCACGATCGTATTGCTGATCTACCAGTACATATTCAGCTATGGGAAGGTCGGTTATGGCGCGGCTGCGACGGTTCTCTTGTTCGTGTTGACGATGGGGATCACCTTAGTGGTGACGAAGTGGCTTGGGAAGCCGATCGAGTATTAGGTGTGATGATGCAAAATACAAGGCGAAGATCACGGCGTATCAGGCGTCATATTTCACGGTGGTTCTATCTGGCCATTCTTACCATGGGTGCGCTGGTGATGTTCATTCCGTTCGCATGGAGCCTTTCGACGTCGCTGAAGCCATTATCGGAGTCGCTGGTCTATCCCCCGGTGTGGATTCCCCATATCTTTGACTGGGAGAACTACGTCAAGATCTGGCATCTTGTACCGCTGGCGCGGTGGTTTGGCAACAGTGCCATCGCCGCCATTGGGGTGACGATTGGCAATCTGATCTGTGACTCCATGGCTGGTTATGCACTTGCACGCGTTCAGTTCCGTGGTCAGCGGTTGATGTTCATTGGCGTGCTGGCGATGTTGATGGTGCCATTCCAGTCGGTTATGTTGCCGGTATACATTCTGCTACGTGCCTTTGGTCTGCTGGACAACTATTATGGGCTCATCATTCCCCTCGCGGTGCAAGCGGTTGGCATCTTCTTGATGCGTCAGGCCTTCTTGAACTTGCCGAGCGACCTTGAGGATGCCGCCATTATGGATGGAGCCGGCAGGTTTCGAATGTTTTGGCAGCTCAGCCTTCCACTCGTGCTCCCGTCATTGTTGACCCTAGCTTTGATCTCATTCATGTTGTCATGGAACAACTTTCTCTTGCCATTGCTGGTTGCGAGTAGACCGCATCTTTGGACAGTTCCCCTTGGTGTGGTCATGTTTCAACAGGAGTACTTCGTCAACTGGCCATATCTCATGGCAGCTGCGGTGATGACGACGATTCCGGTGGCGGTTATCTTTCTCGTCTTCCAGAAGTGGTTCGTCCGTGGAATAGCAACAACGGGCATGCGCTAGTGCGGCGGTCCAAGGCGCGTGCACCTTTGCATCTCGGACCACGACCATCGGGGCCTACGAATCATTATGGCCCGAGGCGAAACCACCGATGAGTGACGCACGACCGTCGAGTTAGCGTAGACGTAGCTTCGCCCGTCATCATAGGTAAGTTCGCTGATTGGATCAAGTGCTAGTCGATGACCTGGGATCCCGGTTGGGTGGCTCCAGTGTAAATTCTCAAGGTTGAGAGACG
>DAHZQE010000188.1:0-4050 GCA_027409005.1 Ferrimicrobium sp.
GCTGTGCTTGCACCAGTCAAGGGTGGGGTGTTTGCGCGGTTGGCCTGGGGTGTGATAGGAGGCGACGAGGTCTGACGGCATCGTGGACCGATATTTGATTGACAGAGGGCCTTGATGGGCCCGCTTGCCCGGCGAAGAAGAGTATGTTGCAGCGAATATATGCTGGTCCGATCCATTATCAGACACCGTTCTGTGAATGGCTTTCTATCCCACACATTGCACTCTCTGCGGTTTCCACCAGGAGCTCAGAGTCGTCAGAGATTGTTCTCAGATCATCTAGCGACCACATCGCGTCTATAGACTTGCAAAGCATCAACATCGAGGCGCTGCTCTCCCACTTCTCAGGTATGGCTGAAGAGTTGGGTGGGACCTCGATAACGCGCCTGGCAATGACAGCGCCCTTGGCCTGCCACTCCAGAAACCTGATGATCAAGGCAGGCAATGCGGAACGGCTGCCAACCCTTGCGAGCGCCCTTGCACAGAAGCAGATTTGTTCGCAAACTTGGGCAGGAAGTATCTCGTGTACGCGCCATTCTCCGCTCGTACGTACTCGAATACACGATTCGCCCTGCTGGGTCCAGTCATTGAACGGGTCAGCAGGAGACCGTATGCACAATTCACGCAAGAAGCCGTCTTCGACCCTCTCGGCCGGCATCATACATCCGTCGACCATCTATCTAAGCTTAGTGATGACTTTATCACTGCGGAGACTACCGACGGCGATGTATTCGAGGCTTTTTACGCGCCGTGAGTAATACCTTGGCTTTTGAGCGCCTGACATTGAAGGCCAATCTCCACCAGCTCCGGCGCCAGGTGCTCCAGCGCAAATGACCTTGACGCCCTTGGCAAGCCCATCCTTGCCAGCACTCTTCTCTCGCCATCGAAAGCAGCAGCATGGCCCACGCCACGCAGCTTTACCTCCTTAGCCGACACCTTCGGCGGGATCTGGGAGGTCGCACGTGGCACCGAGCTTACGGGTGACGGGCATATCGTTGACTTCTACGCTAAAGGCGGCAGTCTGTACGACTATAGCTCCATCCTCGCTCTGGTTACGGACTACATCTTCGCCTTTGCTCTTGCGAGCGCCGGCGTAGACACCACCTCGGGCGCCGTCAACGTTGTCCCGCCTCTCGAGTCCTGAGCTCCATCACACCCGCTCTCGAAGCTGCCAATAAGGCTTCTGCCAAAGAAGTCTACACTGGCACATACACCAGTCGATCGGCCAGCATGGCACTAGCCGTTGACGACGTTCCAGGCCTGATCGTGACGAACTTCAGCGCCAATGGCATCTCATCTGCGCCGGCGGCGTCGGCGCAAAGTTCGGAGGCGCTGGACCTGGCGGCGTGAAGCTGCGACTGTACCTAACGAATCTGATCAATTGGAACCAGACAGCATGGCAAGGAGTCTACGACATGCTTTCGCCAGCGGGAGTGATTGAAGACGATGCTCAGTCATTCTTCGCCAATGCCGCCTGTCAGTCTTGGGCGGAGCTTTCGATCCGGAGCTATGGTATGGTGCTTATCGATCAGCCCATTCTGACCACGGATGAAGAAGGGAAGAATGTTGCTGTGCATGCTCGGGCGTGGAGGACGACCATGTATCGGAAGTGAATGGGTGGAATGACTGCCGCAAAGCGTCCGCGTCCCGCGTTTGAATTGGAGGCCTTCTCTTCTGCCGGAGAGAATTCCCACACGCTGTATGTGGCATGCCAGCTATTTGGACGATTCAGTTCAGCTCATAATGGCGATCCGATCAAGCGATGGGTGTGCTCGTTGTATTGATCATCTTGCCTGCGTCGAGACCCTTCACTCGTCGGCCATCAATGTGGCCGCCCCGCTTTCGTCATTGGCGCCGCACGTGAAGCAACAGCCGCAGCAATGCTCTCGACCGCTCCACTCCCATGGCAGCAGCGAGCTTGCTGTGTACAAATATTCCTTTGAGCAACTGGCAAGTCGCCTGGAACCCGGACGATTGGGAACTTGACCTGGATCTGTCTCGCGAAGCCTATAGTGGCAACGAAGAAGCCTGGACGCACAAGATGCTGTATATCCTTGCTAAAGTTTGCAATTTCCGCGCCACTATCCCAAGGGCGCCGGAGCAAGATCCGAGAGATCAGCAGACATTAACGCAGCAGCGCTTTGAGGAGTGGAGTACTTTGAAGCGGATGGTAGAGGCGTGGGATGAGGGGATACCAAGGACGATGAAGCCGATGGCGTACCTGCATCCTGGTTTGACGAAGAGTTCGGCCAGTGCTTTCCCGGAAGTGTGGTTGGTGAAGCGGACGAGTATTGTTGCACGACTTTTCTTTCACACGGCGCAGTTACTGCTGTCTCAGATGCATCCCTATTATGGTGTGGAAAATGCAGAGATAATGCGAGCGACAAGAAGGCATTCGAACATGATTTGTGGGATTGTCGCCCACGTCAAGGACCGAGGCGTGGCTTCAGTAGCCATTCGATCGCTGCACCATGCAGCGGAGGTGCTGACCGACCGTCGCGAACAGGAGGAAGTCCTTGACATCTTCGATAAGATCCACAAGGACACCGGATGGCGAGTAGGATTCGTATACAAAGAGCTTAAAGAGCGATGGGGCTGGATTGATGGCCCTACTGTCCAGCAAGCCGCACAGACGCATACTGGAGCCAAGGAAGTGCTTGAGGCGCAACACCAACAGCACCAGCAGCATCAGCAACAGGCCATGCAGAACCAGCAGAAGCAACGACAGCAGCATCAAGCACAGGCACAGCACAGCTTGCAACAGCAGCTTCCGACGACGCAAAACAGCGACATCAATTTCACGCCTCGCGACCAGAACATGCAGCGCCCCTCTATTACCAACCTACCACCTCCACAATCTATACAGCCGACTCCGCAGCCAAGCCAACAGCCCACACCGATTGGTACGAAGAAGATGCCGACAGGCATACCCAACCCATTGTACG
The DNA here is from genome assembly GCA_027409005.1 of Ferrimicrobium sp. Lineage (GTDB taxonomy): Bacteria > Actinomycetota > Acidimicrobiia > Acidimicrobiales > Acidimicrobiaceae > Ferrimicrobium. Next base: position 2,943 of record DAHZQE010000188.1, read on the forward strand.
CGAAGGCGGACTTCTCCCTGCAGCAACATCCGTATATGGAGCACTATGTGCCGCCTAAGCTTTACGCCGGAGGCAGCGGGCAGCAGCAGATGTATTATAGTTTTTGATGAAGATCAGCGAGCGATTACGGGATGGAAGTATGACAGTCAGCATCGCGCTTTGGTGAAATTTGGTGTTTGATATCGGGGCGGATGCACAGGACGAGGCATTTGGTCATTAATCGCGAGAGTGGGAGACGTTCATCGGTCAGCAACGTGCAGTAACGACTTAAAGCATTATCATGGTGGCATCTTCACGCCAGGACTATTTCGGAGCCAATAGTACAGCCTGGGTGCATGACGTTCTGTCAGCGCCTTTCTCGCCTATACGTGCTGCAAAACCTTGTCCGCCGCCGTGACGGAGACGGTCGGCGCCTCGTCCTCGACGAAGATCTGCTTCACCTTGCCGTCATCGACGATGGCCGCATACCGCTTGCTGCGGTGGCTGCCAAGCAGGCCCGAGGCGTCGAAGGCCATGCCCGCCTTTTGAGTCCACTAATGGTACACGGTCAGCGAAAGGTCCAAGTCTCTTGCCTTGATAGGCAGTCAGATCTCACCTCCCCATTATCGTCCGCAAGGAAATGCACAATCGAGTGCTTCACCCCCAGCTTTTCCTTCCACGCCTGCATCGTAAACACATCATTCACTGCCACAACGTAGATCCCATGCACGCCCTTCTGAGCAAACTCCTCTGCTTTCTCGCCGTAGCCCGGTACTTGGGAGCTGCAGGAAGGAGTGAAGGCGCCCGGAACGCCGACGATTACGTTCTTGCCGGAGAGTTCGGCGAGGTTGACGGTCCCTTTTCCCGCGTCGTCCTCCTTGAGGGAACCGATGGGGAGGGAGGAGCCAGCGGAGAGGGGTTTGACGGAGCCGGTGATCTTTTCGAGGAGGCCGGACATTTTGGATTGTGCGGTGGTGAGATTGATGTAGTGGAATTTGTGGATGAGTCGTGTTAGTGGTTATGACTTTGGTGAATGGGCTGGATATTGGGGTGCGACAGAGGAGGGCCAGTTGCTCAAAGGAATATTTGTACAGAGCAAGCTCGCTGCTGCCATGGGAGTGGAGCGGTC
>DAHZQE010000329.1:0-4277 GCA_027409005.1 Ferrimicrobium sp.
TAGTCTCACGTCCTGGATGCTCAAAGACGATGTCTGGATCCTCCCCCACGAGTGCACGAATGTCACCGCCAACAACGGTATCCCACCGAAGACCACCTACAAGATCAACACCGTCACTATCCAGGTCACTAAGTAAAGACAGACCGGAAGATAAGTAGAAGGAGGCTCATACGATGGTTGGCAAGAAAAAGGATAACTATCCATGCCCGGAGGCCGATGGTTCGAGTCCGCAGGTTCGGCACTTCGACGCCAGCCCTTCGTATTGTCTCGAAGACGGGGCCAACTACGAAGCGATCATGGAGACTAACCATGGAACTATGCGCTTTGAGCTGTTCGCCAATCGAGCTCCGATCACGGTTAACAGCTTCGTCTTTCTAGCCCGTTATCACTACTTCGACGGCATCAACTTCCATAGGATAATTCCAGGCTTCGTCGTTCAAGGCGGCGATCCCACCGGCTCAGGAGCCGGTGGCCCAGGATATCAGTTCCGTGATGAACTTCCGAACCCAGGGGAGTACCAGCGAGGCAGCCTCGCGATGGCAAATGCCGGACCTAACACCAATGGAAGTCAGTTCTTCATCATCTCCGGCGCAAGTGGGGTCTCATTACCTCCACTGTACAGCCTCTTCGGTCAGCTAACTGAAGGCGACGAAGTCATAACTGCACTCGACCTAAACGGCTCACCAGGTGGGAGGCCGAAGGCGACTTGCACGATTACCTCGGTCAAGATAAGTCAGCAGTCCTAGCGCTAAAATGGCCAGCTCGACCGCCGAGCAATCTATAGCGTAATTCTCATCCCTCTACATGCTAGCCTCGGCCCTAGAAGGGTTGCAGAGTTGTCGTACACCTACCTCCACTACTCGCATGGGTTGGTGCCTCAGATGGCGCTGAAGCCTGAGCAATGCATGATCTCAGACCCCAACAGATCTTAGGGGCTAAGCGCCGACCCTGTGTGAATCCCTCGGCGCTCTAACGGAGCGAGTCTCTTGACTAAGAGATGACACGGTCGCCACTCGCCAGCAGCCTGACCGGCCCAGCCTTACAGCCTGCGACCGAATCTGTCATCCAACAGCAAACTCTCGACCGCTCCCAGTCGCCGCGGCCTCGCCCGGAGGACACCTCGATCGCTACGGCACCCTGACGAGCAAAGCATCTCCCTGGCCCCCACCGCCACACAAGGCAGCAGCACCCACGCCACCGCCTCGCTCGTTCAACTCGGTGATCAGTGTCAAGGCAAGTCGAGCACCTGAAGCCCCAATCGGATGGCCCAATGCTATCGCACCACCATTGACGTTCACTACGTCTTCGTCGATTCCGAGATGATCCATGGATGCAACTGCAACCGCGGCAAAGGCCTCGTTGATCTCAAAGAGGTCTATGTCACCGACAGTCATTCCGACGCGCCGCAGCGCATCGTTGATGGCATTCGATGGCTGGTGTAACAGCGAGGTATCAGGACCAGCAACCTGACCATAGCCGATGATCTCAGCGAGCGGGGCAAGGCCCAACTCAGCGGCTTTTGCTGCGGACATAACAACAAGCGCTGCAGCACCATCGCTGATCTGTGATGCATTGCCGGCGGTAATAGCACCATTTTTATCGAAGGCTGGACGCAGCTTAGCCAGCGACTCCATCGTCGTCTCTGGTCGGACACCCTCGTCAACATCAACAATCACATCATCGCCTCTACGCTGGGGTACCGGCACCGGAACGATCTCCTTGGCCATCCGCCCGTTCTTCATCGCCCTAGCGGCGCGCTCGTGCGAAAGCATCGAGAGGTGGTCTTGGCGCTCTCTAGATATCGGTGCTAGCTGGAGATAACGCTCGGTAGCAAGACCCATCGCCATCTTGTCAAAGGCACAGAACAGACCGTCATAGAGCATCGAGTCAATCAACTGCACGTCACCCATGCGGAATCCGTTGCGTGCTCCAGGCAAGAAGTATGGGGCTTGGGTCATCGACTCCATACCGCCAGCGACGACGATGTCCGCCTCTCCTGCCCTAATCATGAGATCTGCCAAGTGCAGACTATTGAGACCTGAAAGACACACCTTATTGACGGTCGTGGCAGGGATAGTCATTGGAATACCAGCCCCTGCCGCAGCCTGACGTGCGGTGATCTGGCCCTGACCAGCCTGGAGCACATGCCCCATGAACACATACTCGACCGCCTCAGGTGAGAGTCCAGCACGCGCAAGCGCTCCCTTTATAGCGACCGCTCCAAGGTCCATCGCAGTCAACGATCCAACCGCCCCTGAGAGCTTTCCAATAGGCGTACGTGCGCCCGATACGATCACAGAATTTGCCATCGTGCATCCTTTCTTCGTAGTCCCAGTATACGAGAGGAGCGCGATCGATCAAGAATCGTTTGCTTTTCTGGTAGCATACGACCATGACAACCGAGCTCATCGATGCCATTAACGCCGACGCGACCGGAGAGGAGTTGGCTAAACTGCCGCTCCCCGACCGATATCGGGCCGCCTTTCTACGGAAGGACGAGATCGCGATGTTCGACGGCATCCCGTCAGCCGAAAAGGATCCATCGCGCTCACTGCACGTTGACGAGGTCCCAATGCCTGAGCTAGCTCCGGATGAGGCGGTCATCGCGGTGATGGCGTCATCGATCAACTACAACACCGTCTGGTCATCGCTCTTTGAACCGGTACCTACTTTTGATTTCCTTAAGCGGATGGGACGATCCCACAACCTGTGGAATCGTCGCCACGATCTCGACTACCATGTCCTCGGCTCCGACGCCTCCGGTATCGTCGTTCGTGTTGGCTCAGCAGTGCGCAACTGGAGCATCGGTGATCGTGTGACGATTCACTGCAACTATGTCGACGATCAGGATCCGTCGTCCCACGACGACTCGATGATGGCCGCAGAGCAGCGTATATGGGGGTTCGAGACGAACTTCGGTGGTCTCGCAGACTTTGCGATCGTGAAGGCGAATCAGATCATGCCAAAGCCAGCTCACCTGAGTTGGGAAGAGGCTGCGATCAATCCACTGTGTAACTCGACTTCATATCGTATGATCGTCTCCAAGAATGGCGCCGGCATGACACAAGGACAGGTCGTACTCATCTGGGGAGCTACTGGTGGTATAGGCAGTTATGCCGTTCAGTACGTACTAAACGGCGGAGGTATTCCCGTAGGTGTTGTATCGTCACCGAAAAAGGCGGCGCTGCTGCGTGAGATGGGCTGTGAGTTCATCATCGATCGATCGGCCAACGGTTACCGGTTCTGGAAGGACGAGAATACGCAGGACGAGAGCGAGTGGCGGCGTTTTGGCGGTGACATTCGTGCACTCGTGGGGGAGGATCCAGACATCGTCTTTGAGCATCCAGGACGTGAGACTATGGGAGCCTCGGTATACGTCGCCAAACGTGGCGGGCTGATCATGACCTGTGCCGCAACCTCTGGCTATCGAATCGAGTATGACAACCGCCACCTATGGATGAAGCTCAAATCGATCAAGGCAAGTCACTTTGCCAACTACCGCGAGGCCTTTGAAGCTAACAGACTCATCGCCAAGGGGATGGTGCAGCCGGTTCTTTCAGCCACCTTTGACCTCACTCGCGTCGGCGAGGCGGTTAATGTGGTGCGGGCCAACCTCCATGAAGGGAAGGTCGGCATCCGTTGCCTCAGCCCTGCTGATGGTCTTGGCATCACCGATCAGTCGATGAGAGAGCGTGTTGGCGAGGACAAAATCACCCTTTTTGAACGATTCGCCAAAGACAAGACGATGGAGAGGTGATGGAGATCACCGAGATCGATCACGTAGCGATCGCAGTAATCGACCTTGAGGGAGCCATTAAACGATATGAGATCCTCGGTGGCCTCGTCGTTCACCGAGAACGGGTCGCATCCGACGGTATCGACGAGGTGCTGCTCCGGGTGGCTGAATCCTATATCCAGCTGCTCTCGCCCTTCGACGAGTCCTCGACGGTAGCCAGGTTCCTAGACAGACACGGCGAGGGGCTCCACCACATCGCCTTACGCGTTCCAGACTGCGCCGAGGCGCTCAAAGAGCTCGTGGCTGAGGGTTTTACACTGATAGACGACAAACCTCGCCCAGGATCCAGAGGCACTCTGGTTGCCTTCGTCCATCCCCAAAGTGCGAACGGTACACTTATCGAACTCGTTGAAGAGCGTGATAACTAGCTCTACAGCCGGTAGCGGCCATCGAGAGCCCGCGAGAGCGTGACCTCGTCCACGTAGTCGAGATCGCCTCCAACTGGAACACCCGTGGCCAGTCTTGAGACTCCTACACCAGC
>DAHZQE010000333.1:0-6857 GCA_027409005.1 Ferrimicrobium sp.
GTAGAAGAGTTAGCGTATTTCTGAGACGTTACTTCTGCATCTGGCCATCAGTATACGTACAGGTTGCAGAAGGGCCCGTTGGGTCCAAGTATCATGAAGAGGTTTGGGAATTGCGGTACACTGATACCGAGATACGAGGTCGGACCACGTGGGAGCCAGTGGTCCTTGAGAGAGACTCCATCACGCCCATGGATAGCCACACGGGTGTAATTTCCATCCACAGCATCAAAACCGGTCGCAAAGATGACGACATCCAGTTTGTGCTCCTTGCCGTCTTTAGTACGGATTCCGTGGGGAGTGAATGTGGTGATAGGCGTCTCCTGTAAGCTGACGATGTCGACGTTGTCCCGATTGAAAGCTTGGTAGTAGCCAGAGTCACATATCGGCCGTCGCGCGTAAAGTTGTGTTGGAAGGAGCTTCCGCGCTTTCTCCGGATCCCTGACGGTCTCGCAGATCTTGGTTTTGATGAAGTCGGCGGCTGCGTGATTGGCGGCTTCGTCGAGGGTGATGTCGCCAAATGTGTCGAACATGAATCGGAAACCACCGCCTTTGCGCCATGCAGACTCGTAAATTTGCTTGCGCTCTGCCTCCTTCACGCTGAACGTCAATCGATTGGTTTCCTTGAAACCAAAGGCAAACAGACTCTCATCTTTAGCTTCCTCCCAGAGCCTGGAATAATTGTCATTGATGTATTGGCGGTATGCCTCGGTGACCGGGCGTTGACCGCTGGGCACACTATACTGGGGATTGCGCTGGAAAGATACGAGATGTCCGACTTCCTTTGCAATTGCAGTGATGACCTGGATACCAGTCGAGCCATTGCCGATAACACCGACACGTTTGCCTTCTAGCTTCACATCCTGAGGCCATGCCCCAGTATGATACTTCTCTCCGAGATAAGTATCCATACCTTGAATGTTGGGTACATTCTGCTTGGAGAGCACGCCGAGCGCAGTAACGAGGTAGCGTACCCGAAACGTTGTCCCACCTGACGTCCGAACGATCCAGCGGGTGGTAGCCTCATCCCAGTGTGCCTCCTCGAGAGCTGTATTGAAAAGCATGTCCTTACGTAGATCCCATCGGTCGGTGACATGCTGCAAGTACCCCAGAACCTCCGGCTGGTAGACATAGTGGTGACTCCAGGGATACCATTGAAGATCCTCGAGGTCCCAAGAATAGCGGTATAAGTACGCTTCCGTGCTGTTTCTATTAGAGATGCTGAAAGCCCATGCGCACTCCGATGATACTCACTCGGACATTGCTCCGGGGTACCGATTCCAGTACCACGTACCTCCCACATCGCTGGCTGCGTCGATGACTTTGGCGCAAAGGCCTTGGTCTCTCAGCTTCTTCAGCTGATAAATGCCACCGAAGCTGGGCAAGCAGAGATCAGCACATGTGACAAGCAGGTTCAGATCATGAGGGTCAAATACCCTGCGCCAACAATGAGCGCGTCGAGTGCGACTTCGGGCCCAGACGACCGAAGAGGTGTCATGTCCGCCGTTCAATCACGCGTCCAGCAGTCTGGGAGCAGGAAATTGGATTTGGATGTGGGCGGACGTATATATGGACACACCACACCATCAGCCAGACGGGCAGCGGCCATGGTCGCGCTTTGTAGAGGGTCTGAACGACCTTCACCACATCCGCCAGCGTGTTGCAATGGTGGTGGCGCCCCAATTCCGCGACCCAAGTATTCAGCCGCGGCTGTATGTTGCGGAGACTGGCCGGGCGCGGCCGACTCTGGAGGTCACCCACTCATATCACCCCGCACCGCCGCTCGATCACCTTTTGCGCCTTTCATCTGCACAAGCTATGCCGTCGGATGCGCATTCTCATCCACCGCCAGCGCCTGGACCTGCGCGGAAACGAGCCTCGAAAGCATGTCAGCGCTGCAGCCAGCGCAAAATCAAGTGTGATGCCTCGTGCGGCAACAAGCCATGTAGCCGCTGCCGCATGGACCGCGTGGAGCACTGCAGCTTTCCCCCGTCAACCCGCGGCACCTACGACCGCAAACGGCATCGAATGCACACCTCCTCCATCCCAGAGCCAGGACCGAGCAGCAGCAGCCGCGGCGAAGACGATCCGATGCCAGCTCCACAATCAACCACTCCGACAGCTGGGGTCGTCAGCGCTGCAAACGGGCCGGGCGCTGCCGGGCGGAGGCCGAGTTTGACGGCTACATCCCATGTGACATCTTCGCCAAACGTCGAATCGGACCCGTCTGCGCCCTCGGTGCGTCAGGTGCGAACGGGATGGGATCCAGGGACTGCGTGCCGACCTGTCCGCAAGGCCACGCCAGATGATGCTGCGCCAGTTTCCCCTTTCCCAACCGCCACAGACCAAGCTCAGATTGGCCAGTCCCGAAAATCACTCGCCTCCATGTTTGAGGCCTTCTTGGAACGAGAGAACGATAATCGTGACCGGCTAGCGCCGAACATCAGCCTCATGTACTTTGGCGAGTCTTCACCGTTAACCTTTGCCCTTGAAGAGCTCAATCACGGCTCCGCAGCCAACCTACATGACTTGGGCGACGGCCTTTCTGGAAGTCAGCCACTTGTCAAGCAGCCGCGCGGTAATCACCCTCGTCACTGCAAACAGGAAGACATCGCGTATCTGAACGCCAAAGGCGTCTTCACGCAACCAGAACCTGAGCTTCTCGATCAACTTGTCAACGCATTTGTAGAGTACTTCTATCCCGTATACTCGATCGTGGATAAGTCAGAGTTGCTGGAGTCGCACAGAGCAGGGACTGTCCCTTGGATCCTATTGCATGCAATTTGCTTCATAGGCGCGACCTTTTGCGATTCATCCGTCATGTATGGACTAAGAGAAACTTCTCGTCTCAACGCTCGCAGGTCCTTCTACGATAAGGCACACGTCCTCTTTGATGTCGGGTACGAGACCTACAAACTCGTCCTGCTTCAGACAACAATCATGTTGACGTTCTGGGGTCCCCAAATGAAAAGCTACTGGAACCCGTGCTCCTGGATTGATCTGGGTGTCACCATCGCAGGATCACTCGGTATCCATCGCTCAACTGTCCTGGCGCACGGTAATAGCAGAGAGAGGGGCTTGGTGAGACGCTTGTGGTGGGCAGTCGCTGTTCGTGATGCTTACTGCGCTACGCTGCTTGGAAGACCGTTTCGCATCAGAATGACACAGTGTGATGCCGAAATGCTGAATGCGGAGGACTTTCCGCAATGGGCAGAGAGTTGCGACCATGCGGTGTACCAAATCCAGATTGCGAAGCTATCGATCGTCCTGCGGAAAATCAACGCTAGACTTTTCGGTCCCGATCAGAGCCCGGGCAATGTTAGCGACCTACGTGAGCTACTGGAGGATTGGCGCAAGCAACTCCCTCCCACTATGCAAGCTAAGATTAGTTCTGCATCCACCAATAGCGCCCCCGCCGCGGCGTTGAAGCTATTGTATCATCTCCACAACATCATGATCCACTTAGGCAGGCTGGGCTACACCTCTGAGCAGCCGAGACAGAATCTCTTTGACCATGATCCTCTCTTCGCCGCGAAGACGGAGTCCTCCGCCCAGATGATAGCTTCCACCGCCGCCATGCTTATCACGAAGCGTATGACGAACCAACTCCCTCACGAGGTCTTCACTGGTTTCTTACTCGCGGGAATCGTTTTTTATCGGAAACTACAGCAGCGGCAGGAGTATCAGGGCAGCCTTGTGGCTCAGATGGCACGCGCATCTTTCGATAATTGCCAGCTGTTACTGAATGAGGTTCGCGACTCGTGGGACCCAGCATACTGGATTCTACGGATCTTTGAGTTCCTACTCTCGACACCGGGCAGCAGCAACGCAAGCGAAGGCACTGCACTGCAGCAAAACGCTAACCATGAAAATCCTCACCATGACCCTGCCGCAGCTTTCGAAGCAACAGCTCATGGCTTTCAGGGCCAAATTGATCCAGTCAGCGACCTTAATCTTACCCAGGACGATAGCGGCTTCCTGTATTCGATGGATTGGGGATCGCGAGGCCAGGATCTATCAGGCTTATTCGACCTTTATCCGCTCATGTCGGATTACTTCATGCCCTCGGTCATTTAGTTGGTATGTACATAGGATGAGAATGCAGAAGCTTGAAATTCATATGCAGAACGGGATAATCTGATGGACCATGAACACGTTTATATGCTACTTTGAAGATCTTTCCTGCAGCCATTTATACACGAATGAGAGGTCCTTCTCACCATCCTCCGTCGCGCCGATAGTGTCGTACATTTCATAAGCCTTATCGCCCAGTTGCAGCTTAGCACCCGATGCTTTTGCGCCGGCGACCGCCAGTCCAACATCCTTTTTCATGATGTTGATGCTACCGCCCGCTGCATATCCTTTCGATGAGGGAGAGTTTTTGTCAATGCCAGGAACTGGATTATTAGCCTCCACAGGCCAGCATCGTCCGGTCGAGGTCTTGATCAACTCGGTCAGCGCTTTGAGGTCTAGGCCCCATTGATGTGCCATGTTGAAAGCCTCGGCCGTGGCGATGTTGGTGACGCCTAGGATGTAGTTATTCGCCAACTTAGCTGACACACCAGCTCCCGACTCGCCCATATGCCAAGAGGAGGTTCCCATAAGAGACAGCACTGACCTGACCCGGTCCACTAGCTCGCTGCTTTGTGGTGCACCAAACATAAACGAAAGTGTCCCTGCACGCGCACCGACTACTCCACCGGACACAGGTGCGTCCACGAAGCTGCCACTTTGTGATTCATGAACCTTCCTGGCGACCTCTCTAGAGGACTGCGGATCAATGGTTGAACAGTCGATGAACAATCGCTCTTGTTTCATGGACCGAAGCATGCCGTTCTGGAGGATTGACTGGAAGACACTGTCGACAATCTTAGGCGATGGAAGGCAAGTAATGAGGACATCCTGCGCAAGGATATTCACGTAAGCAAAAGCTCATTAGGACGATATGACCGAAACTCACAGATCTCTCAGCAACTTCCCGAGCACTATCCGCAGTCTGCAGCTTCATTGAATTGGCCCCTGTACCTTTGCTCCTGACTTCCTCCTGAAACCGTTTGACTGCGTCGTGGTTCACATCCTGGATAATCAGAGGGTGAGAAGCCGGCATCTTCTCTCGGAGAGTCATAGCCATAGGATAGCCTGAAAGCGTTATGATTTCTCAGCAGTTGCTCAACATGCTCATCCACCTATCCAATGACCATGCGCTTCTAATCCAGACGTACCGATGTGTCCCAGGCCAATGAAGCCCCACGTCTCGTTGGTCATTGCTGATGGAGTTCGGAACTTTTGCATTACACGGTGTACGGACGTGGTAGTGGTTAAGCCCCGCTTTCAAATGTAGGAGATTGATGCAGACGCAATGGGAGGTCAACAGAATAGTACTCCAATATATACAGGCTCACTACCCTTAATGTAGTAGCAAGTAGGATGTCAGGGTAGGTCCGACGTCTGTCGGGGTCCGCTCAACCAAGTTCGGCTTTCGGGTGTGATTTGACGTTCGCCCGCGGTTACTCGCATCCCGCGGCTTGTCTTTCGACCGCAATGTCCTCGCGACACATAGTCCGTACAGTATACAGGTGGCGTGCGGGATTCCGCACGGCCTCCGCTTGCAGTACTCTAGCGGACAGAAGTGGACCTGAGCAGAGACGGCCGCGTCCTCGCCGAGAGCTGCAGTCACTTTCTGTAGGCTCTGGCGAAGCGCTTGATAAATACCCCGTTGCCATGCACACCTTTCGACGTCCCCACGACTCGTAAGAATACATCGACGGAAGGCCATCACGACTTCACACAACCAACATCTTGTTGACCTCACCGACGAGCACTCCGTCCCAAGCTCTTCGAATGGAAAGGACAAAACAAGACTGGACCGACCTCTGTCAGAAGGTCAAGAGTCTGATTCCCCAAGAGATTGGAGAGCATGCGTGGTATTTAGTGATTGTAAGACCGCAATCTCCGACCCATTATGCGACGCCGAAGTGCTGCTGACCCTCTTGCTTGCCTGCTGTTCAGGCGGCAGCTTTAGCATCGTCTCCTGAGCAGAGACTTCCAGCGGTATTCTATACCCACCTCATCGAGCATGATCCGTCCTTCGCATCCAAGGACTCTGCAGAGCATTTGTCGTGGAGGCTTCGCGATGTCCTCCAGAAGCTTTTATCTCTTGTTGGGGGACCACAGGTTCTGTCCTGCTTGATGCCCCTGGCAGATGCTGAAGGAGACGTCGCGTTGAAAGCCAGATCCAGCAAACTAAGCCGCAAATGGTACGTGTAGTCATGCGCATCGCAATTGTGCCATCTAATGTCCTGCTGTTGTTTCTCAGGCAACTCGATAGACTGGAAGCACCGACACTGTTCGCCCGAGGTCAGGAGACAGTCAACTCAGTCTACGGCGAAAGCCTGATTGGCTTCGTCTTGGATTCCTATGGAAGTCACAAGGAAGATTTTAAATTCACCGAGTTCTTCACGCTTTACGGGCTCTACTTGTCCGACTTCGAAGTCATGACACCACGCGAGACCGAGGCAGTAGTGTACTCGTCAATCTCCTGCCTCGGATTAGGTGGCCCTAGTAATTGGCATCTCCGCGGTATGGGACGTTTGCTAGGCGCGAGAGGCAAGGATGATGGGAGCGAGAAGATGCAACATATTCTTGGCCAGCTCCTGCGTCTGAAGCAAGCGGTAGTGAGTGTAGTAGAGTTTGTAGGTAGCGAGTTCCTTGTCAAGGCGAAGCTAGAGAAGTGGGCGAATCCTAATAGCGTGACGAGGGATCTAGGAGGCTGGGAAGACGATATTTAGCGAAGCAATATGTTATGTAACCCTGATCCTGTCCTACCTTATAGGACAAGAGAAGCTCTTGGTCACGGGTGT
>DAHZQE010000189.1:0-9137 GCA_027409005.1 Ferrimicrobium sp.
AGTTTCAGACGACGTAAGACCTGACGTCGAATGTGCGGTAGTGCAGAGACTAGCTTCGACGGGTGTGCTTGAGCCTCGGGACCTTCCTTACCGGGTCTGGGCGGAGCTCGCCACGACGAAGTGCAATTGGGCGGGAGGATGGTTACACGAAGGGAGCTGCAGATATCGGGCTGTAGGTTGGCAAGCTTTTATCAAGATTAAAAAGGAATAGGATGGGATTTGAAGAGTCAAGCTACTGTAGCAAGGCGAAGTTTGATCTCTCCGCTTGGTACTCGGGTGAGCGTGTATGTACATGCAGCCGCAGGCCCCTCGGCTTTCCGGCGTCACATTGAAGACTGACATTCTCTCATGATTCACTGTCATTGGGGTAAATTGCCTACTTGTACGTCGCGGAAGCTGTCTCACGCCATTCCCTGGCCCATTGACCGTCGCCAGCAGAGCTCGTCCAGCCGCAAGCTTATATATCGCACCGTCAGCTCCATTGCCACCACGCCAACCCCAGACACTCCAGGCGCTGTGGCAGACTGCCGGTCACTGGTCGATGACCATCACCCCAGGGACCCATTACTGGAGGCCTCTGACTGATCTCGCGCTCCTCGCCCCTCCACGTCTGTCAGAGTTACGAAGAGTCCATTGCGAAGAACCCATGTCCAGCTGTGCTTAACAACGTCGGCATTGGAACATACAGCCAATAATAAATTCTTAGACATCTCGCCCGAAGTCTCTGTCGGCCAACTGTGTCACGATAATGCTTTGTGGCTTCAGTTGTTGGAAGACCGTAACTCACACAATCATCGAGTGCAGAGCACTAAGGTTGTCTAATGCTCCGGAAACGTCAGTCGCTTGGGATCTAAGGCATTTTTGATAGTTGGATGGCTTGCAGCGAACTCCAGGATTTTGACAGGTTCCTGTCCGTTGCGAATTTGTCGGAAGATCTCTCGGGCATCGTCCTCGCCACAGCTGAGCATGAGCTGGTACACTTTAGCGTGGATATCATTGGAGTGCGCCACCTCCTCGAGCCTCCGCTTTTTCGCATGAGCATGGGTTTCTCCCACATGAGTGTCATACTCGCACTCGAGAGACCGTTTCGCACATGGTCCACATGGTCGCTGTCCATCGCACTAAGAACTTCGGTCAGATGAATAACAGATGGACGTGAGGACGTTGCTAAACGCACTTTGTTCCTGCTTTTCCGACATCCCTGGCAAGCAACCGTGACCTGTGCTCGCTTGGCATTCTTAGGTACTTGAGTGCCACCAGGAATAGCTGGTCGGCTCGAGATCGATGATGCAGGGGCCTCGATTGGGATTCGATCGGCGTCGTTAAGCACCATGCCCAGGCGATTGGCTGTTCTCTCTTGCCTGCTGAAGGGTGGAGCCTCAGTGTGCGAAGGGACCTTTCTGACTCGCCGAGGCACCGACCTTTGGCCAGGATCTGAAAGCGCTCCAATTCCCTCTCGACGAGAGAAATAGCTTGCCTGGCTCCCCGCAGGAGACGAGAGGCGTCCCGAGTCACGTGCGAGCGCTCGGACCTTCTGGAATCTTGATCAAGCTAAGCCTCGTGGACGGAGATACGGCCCCCCACCGACATCGTGTCCACGTACAAATGGACGATGGTGACTGACTGCGATAGGCCAGATCCGACCTCTGTCCTTCTCCGCGAAATCAGCTTCGTCAGCAGAAAGACTGGGGTAGCCGCTTGTCGAAACTGCCGGCGGCGGCACGCGAAGGTCGGGATTCAAGAGAGTTGTTGCTGAAACGAGAATGAATGCTCACTTTTGCATCCAATAGTGTGATGGTCAGCGCCCGTGCCGACGCTGTGATCAGTATCACGAGCAATGCCTATACGACAGGGCCGTTGGTGAGTCGCCGCGAGAAGCCCAAAGGCGCAAATTCGAGGAGATCAGAGAATCTGCGCGTGACTACAACCAGATCTTTGACGCTATTCGCCATGCCCGCGACGGGACTGCAGAGACGATCTTTGCACGTATACGGCAAGGCCAGGCACCCGGGACCGTGGTGCAGTACCTTCGTGGGCTATCCATGCCTTCGGGCCAGCCTGCGCAAAGCTATGAGCAGCGGCTTCGTCAACACTTCCTTCTCCGCCTAGTCCAGTCTACTGCGCCCATGAACGAGCTTCTGCGGGTCTCTAAGCTTGTTCTCAATGCGCAGTCGCGAATTGTGCTACCGCCTGCAGATGCGTATCAAGTATACCGCGACCGCATTATCGACCTTGAGTCTCTGGGCGGCCTGCTTTGTGGCCTCAACCCCGGCAGGAGAACCATAGGGATAGGGGTCGCTGACGATGACGATGGTCGGCCCTCTGCTGATTCAGGAGATGATGAGCCAGATGGTTCGTACAACGGGCCAATATTCTGGGTGACCGCGCAGCCGTGGACCACCCTAACCCAAAGCGACGAAGCTGTGTCTCACCTTGTGTCTATTTACTTGACCATGATCAACCCATACTGGCGGCTAGTCGAAGAAGACATCTTTCTGGGTGCGATGCGCAGTCGCGATCTAAACTCACCGCTATGTTCGCCCGCACTTGTCAACGCCATGCTGGCGTATGGATCGCTCCTGTCCGAGATCGATGAAGCCTTCGTTCACCCTAATTCTCTGCTCACGCGTGGAGAGCATTTCCACCACGAAGCTATTCGGCTGCTCGCGGTAGAACCGGAGAGTCTCACACTGCCTGGCATGTGCGCAATGACAGTGCTTGCGCTGGAGTGCTCGTTGCGAGGCAAGGACAAATTGGGGTTCTCGCTCATTACAAGGGCTGCGGCCGTCAACCGAACCCTAGCCTGGACTTCCAGCCTTGCTCCGAACGACTACGTGCGTGCACGGACGTCTGCGGCTCGTTCCGTGGTATGGATTGCAATGTAGGTTGACAACAAGCTCGTCCAGCAGTGGCACTCTGCATCTGACACGCTGTCGGCTAGGTCATTCAACATCGGTTTCTTGAATCCGCTTAGCACTTTGCCAGCACGGCTTGAAGATGCTCCGCCTGCCAAATACTCGGCTGCTAGCAAGCTTTCATATTGGGTAGGATATCCACTGATCAGCCAGCCTAGGCCTTTCAACCTCAATCTTCTCAATCAACACCGTGGAGACATATCCGGGTTCATCTGGGATGTTACGAGACATTTCTTCGCTGCGGCTCAGCCAGCTGCGGGCACTGCTATGCAGCTCGCTCGTTCACTATCAACCAAGATAGAATACTGGTACTACAACCTGCCAAAGGAGCTAGCTTATGACCCTGCTGCACCTCCACCGCTCAGCGAGCTACAGTATGCTAGGAGATCCCTGGCTCAGGGCTGAAGCTGACTTTTCCAGCGTGCAGACGTATTGTGTTTTGATAACGTTGTGGTCACAAACACATTCCATTTTGCACAAGCCGGACGCTGGCGAAACCGATCCAAACGAGATCGCAGACTGGGAGAACGAAACCCATAATCGCTGCCTTCTGTACGCATACGCCGTCGCAAATGCTCTTCGAGACTTCCGTGTGTCATATGGGTTGAGTAGGTCTATCTTCTTTGCGCGGGTCATTAAGTCTGCTGTCTCTGAGGCTGACACTGTGGCTGTCAAGAGATCACTGGCCCGTTCCACGTCCAGGGCGCCCCGGCAGCCGCTTCTATTTTGCTACGTGATTTACAGTCATCTTCAATCAATGAGAGAGAAGTTGTGGACGAGCATGGCGTGCTCGGGCAGTTCGAGAATCCAATCAAAGACACGCACTCAGCGACCGAGGAAATCTTCAGGTGCCTGCTCGCCACTGGCACGCAAATGATGCTGCCGCGAGCGATAGCTCGCATGCTTCATCGCTCAGCGCTGCTGCTGCAGCTGAGACTCCCGGAGTCGGTAGACCAGATGCTGGTCATGATCACAAAGACATCGTGGCGGCCGTCCGATATACACCAACTTGATTCGATGTATTCCACTTGGGACCTTGACGGCCGCGTCACGGCAGCGGGTGGCAAGCGAAAAATGGAGGCAATGCTGAAGGAATGGGAGCGCTTAGAGATAGCAGACAATAGTATAGAGACGGATGAGGAGTAGGGCCGCAAGATAGGTCACAGCGCAAGGGAATCTTAGCTGGCCCGTATACCTCAGCGCACCCCCCGTGTGAGACTGACTGATGGGGGAAGGCGCTGCGGCAGCAACGGAGACGAGCCACGCGCTCCCCTGCATGGTGAAGACAAAGCCTGACTAAACCCGACCTGGGCTTTTCCTGGGTGTGCGAGTTGTCACATGCGAGTCGTTTGTGTCAGGTCGTACCGGCATTTCCGTTGACTCTCATCCCGACCTCCCCGGTAAGCCGGCAGAAACAGGACCTTCTAAACTTCCGACAGGCACATCCTCATCATGCACCGATCTCTGGTGTCTTGAGGCAGAGGCCACCTCGCATGCGTGGGTTTCGAACTGCTGCGGCGGAAGATGGTGATCCTCGAAGTTGATGCGCTGCCTGCTATGCACAGGTCATCCTGGAAGCTCTCTGCCAGGTTCCCAGCATTGTGCATAGTGATGACTTCAAGGTGGCGAGCGCAGTCGGTGACCGCGCTTCCTCGAAGATCAAAGGCTTCATCGCGAATGTGACGCCCAGAGAGGATGCATGGTATGCGGCCAGCTTCGTAGTCATGGCGGCTAGTAGCTCGGACTTCAGGCCGGTTGTCCACGGCGGGTGTCGAGTGCGGAGATAGAAGGTGGTGAGATCAGACAGGACTGGGCTCGTGTCTGCCACTCGAGATCATTGTGATTGCAATTCTTGAGCACACGGTCGCAGTAGCGGTGAATTCGAAGTTGAGCCGAGTCGACTGGCTGAAGTGCAAGGTTGTAGAGATCACTGCGGAGTTCTGCTTGCAAGCAACCGCGTCGAAAGTTCTCCATCGCCAGATTGCCGAAGGGTGGTAACAAGGACAGATGAAGTGCTGTGAGTCTGGCGGCGGGCGACGAAATATGGTCTAGCTTGTGTCGCCGAGTGAGGCTGCGCGAAAGCAGTGAAGCTTCCCAGAGCCCCTGACTGAAGACTAGAATCATAATAACAGTAACGGGTGCAGACCTTGCAGTCATTAAGGTAAATAAGTAGCGGGGCAGTCTCGCGGCGCAGCTGTTTGCATCGGCCAGTGAGTGGGGATGCGCGACGGTTGGCCTAGTCGTGAGCACACAGTCGCAGAAATGGACGCATATGCCTCGCCTACAATCGCATCGGTGCTGCAGTGATTAAAGCCAACTCGGAGATGTACTTGCGTAGCTCCGTAGGTAGTCTTGCGAGAGCCGCGTGACAACAAGTTTTTTCTTCGCGGGATGATAGTGGCTGAATGAGGTCTTGTTACCTCTTGACGACGAGAGACTCCATCCGGGCTTCATCGGCAGCATAGTGGTTAACGCTTCTACCCTTCGACGAGCAACTGAGTGGCAGTAGCGATGACGTGAGATTAAGAAAGTGCCAGCCGGTCATGCAATCGAGAGCTTCATACCCGGCAGCGACGTGATCGAGAGCACGAGGCGGGAGAGGGGCAGGATGCTGCGATCGCCCGATTCTATCATGAGGGTAATATGCATGTATTCTTGATGGATCCCGGCCACATGCCTAGCCACATGATCACCGACCATCATTTCTTGAGCCCTCACTTCAGCTTCCAATCCTTGTAACTCCACTTCTCCGTCCTTTCCTTCTTCCCTTGCCTCCACTGCCAATTCTTCTTCCGCACCTCGACTTTCCCATTGATCAGCAGGTTCCTGTACCGATCACTCAAGAGGTTGCCCTCCGGCTTCAACCTCCTCAGAGAGTCTTCGAGCTCATCCGGCAACACAACCTCAAGCGGTGCGTCAGGTACCGGCACTTGTCCAAATCTCCGCCTCTGCAGCTCCACGGTGGCAGCTTCATCGTCCGACGAGTCAGAAACCGTGGCAACTTGCGAGCCAGGCCGCCGCGCCTTGTCCCTTGCAGACATCTCTCGAGCAATCTGAGCGATCCTCTTCTCCTGCTCCCGCCTCTCTTTCTCCTGCTTTTCCCGCTTCTCCTTCGCCTCCCTCTCCTTCCTCGCCTGGACTTTCTTCCTTTCTTGTGGGGTCTTTCGCCTCGAGCGCTTAGCCACGTGCGTCTCCTCCTCAGCACCGGATTGGAAACCCTCCCACTCGCTCTCCCACGCGCTTTCGTAATCCGTGCCGTACTCATCCTTCTCAGCTTTCTCCACCCGTTCGGCTTCTGCCAGTGCGCGAGCTTCAGCTTCAGCGGCCAATGCTTCAGCGGCGAGGCGGGCCTTCTCCGCTTCCACTGCTGCGGCGCCTTCGCGGGCGAGCAAGGCGGACCAGTCGGTCACGAGCGGGTTGTAGGATTTGCCTCCCTCAGGCTTGGGCACATGAGGCACGGCTTTGGCATTCTTGGTCAGCGGGACGGGTGCCTGGGCGAGTGTAGCGGGTGCACGCTTCTTTTTCTCTGCCTCCAAGAAGCTCAGGCGCTCGTCCCGCTGCGCAGGTGTTTCGGCCCAAGGATCGTACGCGCCGCCTTCTGCTATTTGTGCGCCGCCAAGAGCGTTGTCTGCAAAGTTCCGTAGGCGTTGGAGATCTTTATGCGGGACGTACTTTCCATCTTTGGCTTTCTTGCGGCTCGCGATGGGCAGGTCTGGTGCCTTCCTCTTTCGACCATCGAGGGCAGGGACTGCGCTTCGCTGAGCCAAGATCTCGTCGACTTTAAGTTGTTTCTGCCTCTTTTGTTTGCGCTCGATTTCTGCATCGCCTACAACATCTGTTGCGAACAGTGCATCTGTAGGTTGCTCTGCAATCACGCCGCCGGTTGCGATGATCTCTGCGCGGGCATCTTCGAGGCCCGCAGTGACGGTGGTAATGTCGATGTTCTTTCGCCACGCCTTCTTGCCCTTGCGAGAGGACTGCGTGTACGTTGCTGGGGCTGTGGAAGCCATTGTGATCAAGTACAGGGAGCAACGGATTCTGGCGGTCCGATCGAAAAGTAGAAATTCCTGGTCGAGGTTGGAGGTAAGATCTAAGGTGATCTTATCACTGTCTCGGATCTCTATTGGCGCCGCGGGATCCCTGTCATCCATGCACGTCGAGCCGACATCATTCAGGAGTGACTTTCTGGTGCGATTTTCCGTTTATCCCACCCGCACGCCAGCATACATACAGCGCCTTCATTCACAACACCGCGATTGCCGCACTCGGTAGCCCAGATATCATCTGCAACAAAGCCATCCCATTGCGACAAGCTCAGCCTAGTCAGCCCAGTCCTCACCCATCCCGCTCATCCCCGCCACAGCCATGGCGCAAGCAGTAGGCTCATACACCAACCCGCTGAAGAAGTTCAAGCTGGTCTTCCTGGGCGAACAATCAGGCATGTCTCTCCAGCCCCGATATCAAATCCCGCTCTCACCTCTGACAATGCTTAGTCGGCAAAACCTCCCTAATCACCCGTTTCATGTACGACTCGTTCGACTCCACCTACCAAGCCACGATCGGCATCGACTTCCTCAGCAAAACCATGTATCTCGAAGATCGGACCGTGCGACTGCAACTCTGGGATACCGCGGGACAAGAACGCTTCCGCTCCCTCATCCCCTCCTACATCCGCGACAGCAGCGTCGCGGTTGTCGTCTACGACATTACCTCGCAGAAATCATTCCAGCAAACACGGAAATGGGTCGAAGATGTGCGATCAGAGAGGGGAGGCGATGTGATTATTGTTCTGGTGGGGAATAAGACGGATTTGAACGAGAAGCGGGAAGTCACGGCTGCGCAGGGAGAGGAGGAGGCGAAAAAGAGTGGGTTGATGTTTATCGAGACGAGCGCGAAGGTCGGCCACAACGTTAAGGCGTTGTTTAAGAGGATCGCGCAGGCGTTGCCGGGGATGGAGGGGGAGGGGCAGGCACAAGCGCCGCCGAATAGTGAGTTGACACGATCAAGGATAGTCTGGGCGCCCTTTGCTGACGTGATATACAGCGATCGATGTCAATGTGAACACGCAAAAGCCGGAGAGTGAAGGGGGCTGTAATTGCTGATGAGAACGGCCGAGTGGCGGCTTTTTGGGGGGGTTAGTATATCACGCCTTGCCTTTCGGGCTTGGGGTCCTTTTCGGCGACGGTGCATCCTGCAGCGTGGAGTTCCGGCGTTTTGTCGCTAGGTGGCGATTTCTGAGACGGTCAAGCATGGAGAAGTTTTTCGAGCGAAGATGCATAGGATGGTCACAGGAAAAGATGTACAGATGCTCATGAGCTCCGATTCAATACCACCTTCGCTAGTCCTTATTCTACATTATGTTCGTCAGGCGCGTTCTCGGGAAGTGCGCCTGTATGTTCCCTATCCTCGGCTGTGGACGCCGACGCTATGCAACGCAAAACCAAGCCAGTCCCTGCCCTCCCTACCTTTCCGGAGCGGCCCTTCACTCCGCTCCCTTCATGGCCGGCGGCCCCGTTTCCGACCGTGCTCTCCTCTCCCTCTCACCAAGCCCGCCACCGGGCACATTGATCTTTAATGCGCCCGCCGTCCTTCCAGCCTCAAACCTCTGACTCGTCTGCCTCGCCCACTCATCCTCCCTCTCCTCCCTTCCCAGCCAATACCTCTGGGTCGGAAACCTTGTCATGAACCGTCCGAGCTTTCCCTTCCAGCTCGAGTCGTCAGCAAAAGGATTTGATGCCATCGTGGCGTCCCCCGACGCATCCGCAAATCCCATCGTAGATTTCGCGGAAGACGCCGCGACATATGTCCGTAGCGAGCTCCTCGCAAACGAGAAGATGACCAGGCACATATAACCCCTGAGGACCCACAGGACGATCAAGATCGACAAGCTCATGATGCTTCCTTGGGCGGTAAGGACGGCTGAAGTGAACGGCGATCCCGGGTACGCGTAAGTTGTCGCCTGCTGCGCCGCAAAAGCATCCGGAGCAGGCGAAGCTGCAACTTCCACATGGCTGATCGTCAGACTCGGATCCGTAAATCCAGCCGTATCATTCATCATGCCCTGGCCCGGCACGCCCGCCGCAGGGGTCTTGACTTCGTCGCCCAGGTGCTGCGCTAGAAGCACAAACCATCCGAGTCCGAACAGTGCTGTGTAGGCTGAGGAAATGATGGTATCTATCACGAAGATCCATGCAAGGCTCAGCACACGCAGCACTGTGCCAG
>DAHZQE010000351.1:0-5442 GCA_027409005.1 Ferrimicrobium sp.
TCCTTCGTCACAACATTCAATACTGAGCTTCTCGAGCCCTTCGTGTCGGCGAGGTTTTAGCCCTGTACCCAGGGCTAAGCTAGATGGCGAAATCGCCAGCGGACGCTTCGAACCCATTCCCAGCAGTCTCAACTATCCACCACTGTCTCACATTTGCTATAGACGGTCGCTGGTCGTTGGTCTCGTCGCCGATCGCTACATGTGAGCAGCGGTCGAGGAACGCCTGACCAAGTTCGAACGCTTCGGGCGCAGGAGCTCATCGAAGGGACTGTAGCCTTCTCGCGGCCTTTGTTTGCAGCTTCTTGTACATGTCCATGTTCAAGCCCTCTCTTTAGCCTCAGCGCCGCAACGCCTCGCCATGACGCACTGCATATCTCCTATCATACACGCTCCTCCCCTGCCTTTTACTGGTCCACCTCCATGCCCTCATTGCCTTCACCTCCCTCCGCCCGCCCCTCAAACGCAGCCTCCAGCCACCCCGTAATCTCCTGCCCCTCATACAGCTTGAAGTTCTCATCAATCCCACCGACACCTATACTCGTATTCTCCACTGTCAACTCCTTATCCTGGCTCAGACTATCCCTTAGCGCCCTCAACGCATGCTTCACCAGCTCCTCCCTCCCACATCCGTCAAATTCATCCAGATTCCTCTCCAAATAGGTCCGCGCCATCTGACTCCGTGCCCCGATCCCGCACGCGACCATCTCCTGCGTAACGCCGCTTGGCTGGAACTCGAAGAGATGCGGGCCTTTCGCGTCTACGCCTGCAATCAGCAGTCCGACGCCGTAGGGCCGTTTACCGTATTGTTGTGTGTTTGTCTGTGCGCGGTCGCCGATGCGGGAGGTGATTTCGGAGAGGGGAATGGGGCGGCCGTAGGTTAGGCGCGAGGCGAGGGATTGTTGTTTCATAAAGTTTGAGAGGACGCGGGCGTCGGAGGCGAGGCCAGCGAGGGCGACACCGTAGTGCGTGTCGATTGGAATGATTTTCTTTTGGTAGGACGAGAGCTCTTCGGCATTGCGCTGGAGGAGGGTGTCAGTGGTGTCGAGCGCGAGGGGCTGGAGGCGATTGAGGGTAATACCTTTAATGCGGCAAGAACGGCGTGGGTCTTGCTGACGATGCCGACGACTACTGAGCCTTGCTTGACAGCTTCTTGTGCGTATTCGACTTGGAAGATGCGGCCTTGTGGCGAGCTGTACTTTCAATCAGTCCAACGTTGCCTCACGGTTCCGTTGCTGTTCGCTTACAAGGTGACGGAGTCGTTGTCGTAATTGTTGCGGAACATCGTGACTGAAGGATCTGGGGATTAGCAAGGATAGAGAGTGGTCGTCGAAGAAGAGGGCCGATGCTATGTCCTCCACATGGAGCTTGGTCGCCAGGCAGTCGGACAACGCGATTACACGCCCAAGCTTTTCGGGCGCGCAAAGGACCGAGCCGCCGCTTTACCAGCCTCACCCTAACCTCACGCACGCGAGCACAAGCGACATCCAAGGCAGCTTTCACACGACGTGACTTTCCTCACATCATCTCGCATTTGTAAAGCACAGCAACAAGCTTGACCTCCTGATCCAGGCGACTACGCACGAATAAGCGATTGCGCCTGGGAATCTTCGGACAGCGAATACCTGCGCCACGCCGTGCCATGGCAATGGCAGGCCTACGCACCATCATCGTCCTCTCATTCGTACCGCCACCCTAAGCTCCCCCCGACCCACCATGCTTCCCACTAACTTACACATGCAGATCCTCGCCATCGGCTTCCTCCTCGTTATCCTCTCCGCAGCCCTCTACCACAACTTCCTCACCCTCCTCGTCGTCGGCACCTACGTAATTGCACCCATACCCAACTGGCTATGCGGACGAGCCTCAAATCAAGATGATTTTATGGACAGTGGATCAAATAGTATTGTGGAGCTTGGGAGGTTCATGACTGGGTTCTTGGTGATTATGGGAGTTGGTAAGTTGTTTGCTACCTTGATGTGATGTTTTAGCGGAGGTCGGTACGATGCTAATGCGCTATTTTGTAGCGCTACCCGTGGTGCTGGCCCATTGCGATCAGATACGACCAGAGGCGATGGTGATGTCGCTCGTGGGTGGGTTGCTGATCTACAGTACGATCATCAGCTTCACCATGTTCTTCCACCAGGAGGAGGAGTTTTGAGCTGCGCCGTGGCTCCTTGCAAGGCTTCCCTTGTACACATGCATTCAAAGATATGTTGCTCTGTGGAAAGCTTGCCTTTGCGGCAGTACGGCCTGCGCTCAACCATGCCAGCCATCTTCGCCTTTTGGAAAACACCTGCATGCTCTAGCGCCCAGACTCTCTGCCATTTCCCTCCCTTGCTCAGTGTCTTTCCCGCTTCTCTGCTCGGCTCGGGGTGGCTGGATCGACATCGGAGCTCCCGGACGGGCCCGCAACACCTTCTCCCGCAGTCTTACCACCACTGTGCTGTGCGGACCTCGGCGTACGCCGAGTCTTCTCGCTCTTGAACATGTTATCGTGGTTTGCTGCTTAGCACTTGCCCCTTATTTCCCATTGGAGTCTGTAACAGACAAGGCGCGCTTGTCGTCATTGACATCCGCAGTCCTGCCGGACTGGGGGGTAGGTAAAGGGCGCTTTTTCCTGCTGAGCTTAACGAAAGGGCTTTCAGTGACTGCGTCGAGAGCGCCAGACCGAGATTGAGCGGCGCGGACAGGTTTGCAGCCATGTAGCGAGCTCTCTGCTTCTCTTTGCGAGATTGCTGCAGTACTGCTTCAGCCTCTCGAAGCTTCTCGCTAGCTAGAGCATTGGTCCTGAATCTGGTGGCTTCTTCATGAGTCTTGTTTGCGGAGTCGTGGCATGCTAGCGAAGGTGCTTCATCTCCCTTTCGGCCTGAGCTGCCCGTTGATATTGAGTACCAGGCTCCTGCAGCAGTGTCTGAAAATGCTGTTCGAGCTGACGAGTTGATCCGGCGTTCCTAGCCGCCGCGTCTTGTTCAGCGGTACGCCAGTGCAACCTTGTGACCTCTGTGCGTGCGTCGCTTCGCTCCTTTGAGATCCTCTCTATGTCAGCGTTACGTTGTTCCACAAGTGCGAGTTGCTCACGAGTCAGCGTCCGCCAGTCTGGCGCCGTGGCCATGACGTGCGATGATGGTGCCTTCTACTTGGATGCATTGACGAGTATTGTGCTGGTGTTGACGCGCATAGTTTGCCGGAGGGTACGCACGGCTACAGACAAGGTCTTCGTGCTTGCCTTACGCAACGAAGCAAGGTCCTTCACTCCACGCTCGGTCGAAAGCGGGCTATCTCTGACATCTTCCATCGATTCTTCTAGCAGTGCGAAGTAGATGCTAAGCAACTCCTTTCACAAAGTAGCAGCAAAGTCAGTTGCGCAGTGAGCCATCAGCAATTCTTGCAAACGCCGTCTGTACATGAACCACCCCCGAAACGGAAGGAGCATTTCACCGGGCATGAGTGCCTTCCCTTCCTTCAACGCTCAGCAAATCGATCCTTCAATCCCTGCGGCAACTTCGCCATCGCCACCTGCGCCTCATAGCGAGCCTGGGGCGCCTCGTCAGAATGGCCACAAAGATCCAGCGTATCTCCGTACATGCGGTCAGCGATCGCCTCCCATATATTGCTCCCAATCTTCTGCGCAAGCGTTCGACCCGCCCTTGATGACTTCACCGCCTGCTCGCCGACGATACCAGAAAAGAACAGCTGTGTCATCAGGCACATGACGATGCAAAGGAGCTGGTTGTTAGACACCGCCTTGGCCGCCTGAATAGCCGTTTGCATGTTCTGCTTGACCTTGATGATCGCACCAGCTTCCGGGTCGGTTGCCTTGAGCAAGTACAATGCAGCAGTAACGGACTGGCTTCTGTGTCTGTCGGCGTAGGGTTCGATGGCAGCGAACAGATCTGCGGCTTGCTGCAGCTTCCCCTGCTCTCGAAGGATCGGGATGTGGTTCAAAGTAGCTAGCATTTGGAGATCCTTGACCGGAGTAAGTTCTTTGCTGCTAGAGTAGGTGAGCTCAGGCATAGCATAGAGCCTCTCCGCGGACTCAAGGAAGCCGCTGCCCTGTTCACAAACGGCTTCGGCATAACAAAGGAGCGTTTTCTCAAAGTCCGCAAAGTCATCGTCTTCCTGCCGGCCACGATGCCGGAGCCGACTGAGAACCTCCGCAGCAGAGGTCCATTCAGAAGCGGCGCACTTTGCCATTGTGAGCTGCAGCTGGATGACAACGTTCGTACGCGAGTGCCACCTCTTCTGCTCAAGTAGAGCATGGTATGATTGGCTACCGCGATCGGAGTCAGACTTCGTAAGCCTCTCCGCTTCCGTCAGGAAGTCCTGTGGTTTCCGCATGCTTCCACCTTTAAATGTTGCCGCCACACCGCTCAGCAGATAGCCGAGTGTGTACACTTGAGGCTTGTTCAACCATTCGAAGACCAGGGCTGTCTCCGCGTTATCAGATGTACTCATGATGCCAGCAGTTTCGGCATTTGTGCGCTCATCATCCACAGGCCCCAAGGGTACGAGGAAATGCCGATCGTCCTTCCACCATTTGTCGCGGACAGCCCCGTCCATGTGCTGGTGCACGTGCTGAAGCTTCTCAATAATGGTATCCGGTCTGTACTGAAGCAACGCGCAGGTCAAGTCGAGGAAGTCGAGCATGACACGGACCTGTGGCAGCTTGTTGACTGCTTCGCTGAGCTGGTGGGTCCGTGCCGCAGCTATTGCCCGCTGTGCCCACTCTAAGGCATCGGACGACCCAGATCGCAAGTGAACAAGCGTCTCCGTGACGGCCGCCAGGATCTCTACGGCAACATGCCCGTTCTTCTTGGCAAGCATGGATATTGCGGTCAAATTCTTCAGGACTGCGGCGTTCTCATATCGTTCGCGCGTCAGCGCCAGTGAATTACGGAGGAAGCGGAAGGCGTAGACCCAGCGGGTGATCTTGAGCGTTTCGACTTCGGCGATGAGCTTGTCGACAGCTTTCATGCCAGCTTTGGCGTTTCGCTTCTCGATAACCTGCACCAACAGATGGTGCATGGTATACTTCAGGTTCATGAGCCGATTTCGCTCACAAAGCGAGATGCCTCTGCTGAGAACATCCTCTGCGAGCTCAGAGTTCTCAGTCTCCTCATGCAGCAAAGTAGCAAGTCGCAAGCGTATGCGGGCCTCTTTGCGCGGCTCAGGTTGTCGGTAGTTCTGGAGAACAGACTGCAGGCATCCCAGTGACGTCGAGATGAGGCGGTGATACTTCCTGACATCTTCTTCAGTCGCGTCTGGCGAGGCCAGTGTCTCGCTCATGCTGTGCGCTGCGGACACGTAGTCATCTGCGAGAGCAAGCAACAGTGGCTGATAGTCTGTGCTTGGCAGCGCGGGCGAGGAGAATGCTTGTGGCAAGTAGGCAACATTTAAAGGTGGAAGCATGCGGAAACCACAGGACTTCCTGACGGAAGCGGA
>DAHZQE010000191.1:0-2934 GCA_027409005.1 Ferrimicrobium sp.
CCAGGCATACCATCAGGCTAAGGGGTAAATAGACTTTTCGCATTCGTCCTCGGCTGAATCACGACTCCGCGACCGGTTCTAGAGGCGCCCAGACCGACCAGGATGGCTGGCTTTGGCCCCAAAACATTCGCGAAGATTCACCCAAGAGTCGAAACAGTTACTTGGTACAAGCAACTAAACTGCTTAGTCAGTTCGGAGGTGCTATGTCTACCACAACGGAACACGAAGACCGCTACAAGTGGATCGCGCTCAGCAACACTACACTTGGCGTTCTACTCGTTGCAATCAATGAATCGATCCTCATCATCGCCTTGCCCGCGATCTTTAGAGGAATCAAACTCAATCCTCTCGTGCCGTCAAACTCCTTCTACCTACTCTGGATTCTTCTCGGATTCATGCTTGTCACGGCGGTGCTTGTCGTAACACTCGGACGCATTGGTGATATCTATGGCCGTGTTCGAATGTATAACCTTGGCTTCGCCATATTCACCGCCTTTTCGATTCTCCTCTCCATCAACTGGCTTCACGGCCAGGCAGCTGGTGCATTCATCATTGGCATGAGGCTCGGCCAAGGTGTAGGCGGCGCTTTCCTCTTCGCAAACTCCTCCGCGATACTCACCGATGCCTTTCCTAACAACCAGAGAGGACTCGCTCTTGGCATCAACAACATCGCTGGTATCGCGGGAGCCTTCATTGGACTGGTGGTTGGTGGACTGCTAGCACCAGTTGATTGGCGGTTAGTCTTCATCGTCTCAGCTCCGATTGGGCTAGCTGGGACCATCTGGGCCTATCTCAAGCTCCGCGACAACGGGGTGCGGACGCCGGCAAAGATCGACTGGGTGGGTAACATCCTGTTCGCGGTCGGGCTAACAGTTCTGCTAGTGGGCATCACCTACGGTATCGAGCCTTATGGCAGCTCAGCGATGGGTTGGGGCAGCCCGAAGGTCCTAGCGGAACTCGCTATAGGTATTATCCTCCTCGTCGCATTTGTGATCGCCGAGACCAAGGTCAAGCACCCGATGTTTCGCATCCAGCTATTCAAAATTCGTGCATTCTCGGCGGGTAACTTTGCCTCTCTGCTCGCAGCCATCGGACGTGGTGGTCTTATGTTCATCTTCGTGATGTGGCTTCAAGGTATATGGTTGCCACTGCATGGTTACAACTTCTCGGTCACACCGCTCTGGGCTGGCATCTACATGTTGCCGTTGACCCTCGGCTTCTTGGTAGCCGGCCCTGCTTCAGGAATTCTTTCAGACAAGTTCGGAGCTCGCCCCTTTGCCACCACCGGGATGGCGCTGGCGGCACTCACCTTTGTCGGCTTCGACTTCTTGCCCATCAACTTCTCATACCTCCCGTTCGCACTCTTGATGCTCGGCAACGGGCTCGCGATGGGTCTCTTCGCGTCACCTAATCGTGCCGCCGTCATGAACAGTCTTCCCCCTGATCAACGTGGGGCTGGAGCCGGTATGTCCGGGGTGTTTCAGAATGCTGCCATGGTGCTCTCGATGGGTATCTTCTTCACGTTGATGATCTCGGGTATAGCCTCAGACTTACCAAACGCTCTTTACCACGGTTTGGTCGTCAATAATGTTCCTGCCCAAGTAGCGTCGAAGGTCTCGCACCTACCACCAATCTCAAGCCTCTTCGCTGCACTTCTAGGCTATGACCCTATCAAAAGCATCCTTGGCGCCTCCTTCCTGAGCCATCTTCCCGCTCATTCGGTGGCTGTTCTCAGCGGTCATCGGTTCTTCCCAACACTGCTTAGCAAACCCTTCTCGGCCGGTCTGAACCTCGCCTTCCTCTTCGGCGCTATCGCCTGTGTGCTGGCGGGCATTGCCTCACTGCTGCGAGGCAAGAGATACGTACACGGTCAGGAGGAGGAGCTGGGGGCTGAACAAAACGAAACGGTGGCCGATTAGCCAGCAGACAAAATGATCGATGTGGTGGGAGGCCGACGCCTGATTGCTATCACCACGTTCGTCACCCGACCGCGTTAGCTTGCACTCATCGGTACGGCTGCGCAGCCACCCCACCTTCTAGCGGAAGAGCGATAGCTCGCCATCTCCACCTCGCTTTGTGTCTCGCCTGGGTTCGCTGGCGAGACACCGCCGAGCACCGTCATTTCAGCAGATGACCGACTTTCAGCGACTTTCGTTCGATCAGAGTGCACCGCAGGCGAACGCAATGCGCGTGCATCTCTCCGATAGTTAGCTCGGTACGTGATCGTATCCTCCTGCTCCCATGATGCTCAACAACACCTCTGGCTACCAAGTAGGCTCCATATTTGGGGCATCTATATCCATAGGAGTGAGCGATGACACTGAGACGCACTGTGTTGCTTGGAACGGTAGCCATCATCGCCCTAGTGGTCGGAGTTGGCCTCATCGTCTCGCACAATCAGGCAAATAGCGGAAATGCCATAGAAGCCAGGCATACGAACTCTGGACCACCCAAGCTTGAGGTAACCTCAATCAAATCCTCGTTGACCTCCCCTACTACTTTGACAACGCCAAACTACTTCGCTTGTGCAAAGACACTCTGTCTGGTGGCCACCTCCAACCAATCTGGCAATCTCTCCAAGCTTTGGGCGAGGCGAGCTGGGCAGGCGAGCTTTACCCAGTTGCCTCCGCTTTCTGGTTCCGCGCAGTCAATTGCAGGGCTAGCCTGCCAAAGCTCAAAGACGTGTTATGCCATAGTCGATCAGAGCCCGTCAACGATCGATGCGCGCCTCCTCCTCCTTGTCACCAACGATGCCGGCAGCTCATGGAGTCCATTGACTCTTGGAGATCAGTTCAGCCCAACCTCCGTCGGCTGTCTACTAGACGGCCCGTGTTGGGTCTCTGGAACCGCGAAAGGGCATCCCGAGGTGCTGGCGGCGTCTTATCGATCGACACAAAACCAACCAACACAATGGAAATCTATCAAGCTCGCGAA